>JAFPLH010000093.1 GCA_017402845.1 Clostridia bacterium | reverse complement strand
CAAACTTATCCTGCATAGCTTTCTTATCCTGTTCGGTTTGATCTTCTATTATGACAGCCAGCGGAATTTCAATATTTGCAGTAATACCTGCAAACTTATCCTGCATAGCTTTCTTATCCTGTTCGGTTTGATCTTCTATTATGACAGTCTGCGGAATTTCAACATTTGCGGTAATACCTGCAAACTTATCCTGCATAGCTTTCTTAGCTTGCTCGGTCTGATCTTCTATTGTGACAGCCTGCGGAATTTCAACATTTGCAGTAATATCTGCAAATCTATCCTGCATAGCTTTCTTAGCTTGCTCGGTCTGATCTTCTATTGTGACAGCCTGCGGAATTTCAACATTTGCAGTAATATCTGCAAATTTATCCTGTATAGCTTTATATTCTTGTTCGGAACGACTCTCTATTATAACAGATTGAGGGATATCCACACGAGTTGTTATTCCTGCAAAAGTATCTTTCAATTCGCTGTTATCTATTTTATCATATCCGTTCAGTGATACGGCGTCTGGGATCTCTGCTCCTACATGGATATTCTCAAAGCTTTTATTCAAAGCTATATTTTCTTTAGCTGAAACAGACGGTATAACTGCCGGTTCGGGAATATCGGTAGGAACATGGTATTTCTTTTTCGGAACAGACATTTCGCTTAATTGCTTTATTTTCTCTGCTTTTGCAGATTCAAGCCACGAAATAAGCAAATGTCTCTGATGAGTTTTAATATGAGCGTCGTAATAAGTTTCAAATAAATCTTCCATTGATATCCCTCCATAAATAATGGCACAGTCGGTCCGTAATAAGGGTATCAGCCCCACAGGAAGACTGTGCCATGTCCGATTATTTAATCTTGGCAGAATAATACTGTCTATTTTTTGTGCATGCACTAAACGCTGCACACATTATTCAAAGATTAGCCCTGACCACCTGATATTGCTTCTGCAAGCTTCTGGTCGCTGTCGTTGATTGTAGTTCTGTTGCCCTCTAACAAATCGCCCAAACCTTTAATAAGATCAGGAACCTGTTTCTGCAAGAAATAAGCGAGTGTACCCTCTGTACCTTCACCGGTACCTATTTTGTCCTTCATAAGAACGTCTTTTGTTTCGCCCTCAAAGGTGCTCAATGCACCTTCAAGAGAGCTTATAAAAGCAGAAGCCATTGTTTTAAAATTAGAAGAAGCGTCATCAATTGCACTCTTTGCATTTTCAAGAGCTGCGTTGTCAACTACCATTGCCATAATACATTATCCCCTTTCTGATTATTCAGCCGCACTTGGCTGACCTACGTTTCTGTTGTTCTCGCCAAGAGCAGGATCAAGACCTTCTCCGCCGATAAGAGTTTTCTCGATTGCGTCAAACAAACCGTCTGATTCCTTATCAAACATTGACATATACTGATCGAATGCACCGCCGTCAGACAAAAATGCCTTTACGTTCTTCTCGTAAAACTCTCTGAAACCGTCTGCAGCCTCACCCTGGAAACCGCTGCTGAGAAGTGTGTTTACTGTGCCGTCCAATTCCTCCAGAAAAGTCTTAACCTGTCCTCTGAATGCCTGACACTCTGATTTTGCCTTTTGCATTTCGTCGCTGATAACTACTCTGCTTGTTGAACCCATTGCCATTTTAAAATTCCTCCTTGTATTTATTTACTTTTTAATATTCTCTCAAGCTCTTCGTACTCATCGAAAAGCTTGTCGTAATATACTCCTCTTGAAGCACCTTCTGCACCGATGATCATATTCAATGTATCTGATACATGTTTTAGTACCAGTCCCATATTCTCTATTGGTTCAAGCAAAACATCTTTGCCTGTAAACTCAACCTCATGACCTGCGGGTGTATCGAGCGCTGTTGTTATATCTTTATACATCTGCTCAAGTCTTTGTCTGAGAGCTTCATTTCTATCTCTGAGTTTCAGCATATCTCTCGCAGCTGTTTGCAATGCCTGTTCATCAATGTGAATCGACATTATCTCCACCTCCGGATCTTGCTTTGTTTATCTCAATCATGAGAGGTTCTTTAACTTCAGCCGGCATACATTCGCAAAGCTGCTCAGCTTTTTCATACTCGCCAATATCTATATATGAACGTATACGGAAGCTTGCGGAAACAAAGTCTGTCGGATTTTCGATCATACGTTTAGTCCAGAAGCTGATTCTCTCTTTGTACTTCTTCTCCCAATTTTCTTTGTTTGTATACTTACCTGCTTTTAGTTCATAATATATTCCGCTGTACTGATTAGCTATACTCTTAGACGATTGCAGCTCCTGAGCTTTTGAAAGCATAGAGTCATAATCTTTAGTTGCCTCATATGCAGAAATATATATCGTATTTCTCATATCCGACTGTGCTTCAGTCATTTTGAATTCTTCTGAGAGCGTATACTTAGTATCTTCTTTCTCCTCTTTTTCTGCCGGAATAGCATCAACAGGCGTAAGGAATTTATGTATTTCTTCTGCAAGCTCTTCAGGATCATCTGTCATAGCTTCGGCTTCCATAAGAGCCTCGTCTATTTTATCTCTGATGTCGTCAAACTCGCCGTTATCCCATTTTTCCTGCATTATTGCTTCTTCCTCTTCAGGTGTTAAGCCCTGAGGAATATCATTCTTGTTTGCTTCTTTTTCATCACTTTGAGGATAGATCGAAAAACCGTCATTAAACGCTGAAACAGGATCAAACGCTGCGTCTAAGATGCTCAACGCAAACTTCGGATTTTCAACAGTTACATATATCTGAGCTGCACGCATATAAAGCTCAAACACATCTTCTGCTGTCGGCTTTCCTTTTTGCAAAGAATCGTTAATAACAGCAAGTGCTGCCTGAAGCTTCTTTGCTACTGACTCTGCGTCTTTTTTATCAGGATAACTATTTGCGGCAAAAGCTAACTTATCATTATAATAAGTCATATCAAGCTTTGCAAATTCTTCTGCACGTTTGAGTTCAGCCTCAGCCTCATCATATATGCCAAGCTTCATAAACAAATTGAAAGCAAGGCTGTAAGCAATATATTTTACAGGCTGCAAGAGCTTCATCTGATTGAGCGTAAACAACATCTGCTGATAATCATTCAGTCGTCCATAGCAAGCTGCTCTTTCCTGCAGCAACTCATAATCAACACCGCCGAATTTTTCAGACTGTGAAAGATTTACAAGAGCGTTTTCGTAGTCGCCTTTTTCGGTATTGATAAGAGACATTATCTTATAGATCTGTGCCTTTATATCGTCGCTGCAATTATTTTCAACAGCTCTTGTTAAGCTTTGCAAAGCTTGTGCAGTTTTGTTAGCCATAGCCTGAGCATAGCCCAAAAGAAAATATGTACTTCCGCTTTTTGGTTCTATCTCAACAGCCTTTTCAAAATTCTTTACTGCGTTGTCAAGCTTTGATAAAGCCATACTTGCTTTTCCTGCACAAATATATCCTATGGCCTCTTTAGGGCTTTCTTTGATCGCTTTGTTTGCATAATCCAAAGCAAGGCTGTGCTGTCCTCCGGCGAAAGCAGTATTTGAATTTGCTATAAAATCATTATATGACATACCAAACCTCCTGAAATGAATTTATTCCGTAAAACAATAATACTTTATGTATTATAATAATAACAAACCTGCTGGTCCAAAAACAAAACCTGTGGTAAGAACATTCACCATGATCTGCGGTGCAGAAACTTTAAAGTTAAAGTCCAGGTTCAGCTCCATATTAGAATTAAGATTAATATCAATGTTCGGATGTAAATTTATGCCAAAAACAGGCGGAATCGGTGATAATAAGAAATCATTGATACTGAAAACAGTAAAGTTGTCCATTTCACCGATAGTGACGTTGCCTACTAATACATCATATAGTTTGCCCAGATCAAAGCCGGTAGCGCCGAATTTTCCATCAAAATAGGTTTTACCCAATCCATCGAGGAAATTCTTGGCAAAGCCTTCACCGAACACATCCATTATATTATCAAAGCCCATTCCCTTGAGAGTAATCTTTTCGATCGTATCACCATCAAATAGACTTTTCATACCTTTCATATAATCATCAAAATTACTGAACAATGTATCACTCATATCATTGGAAATACTAAGCGAATCACTAAACTTTGAAAATAGGAATGATTCTCCCATAGTTAAGCCGGTATTTAACAGAATAGCCATTGAAGAACGCTTATCTCCTCCGGTAATATTTTCCAAATGCTGACTGAAGAATGTTGCAAATCCGTCGCCCAAAACGTTGGCAAGAGTTTCATTTCCTCCGGACAACAGTGTTACGCAAGCTGTAACAACTCCGCCTAAAGCTGCACCGAGATAAGTCTGCCACGAACTAAATTCACCGGAGATTATATCCGCAACTAACTGACTCGCCAGCCCGACTCCGGCTAATACCGCCATAAAGACAAGTGCACCCGTTCCAAAAGTTATTACGGTTACAACCACAAGTGCGATTACTATAACTATGCAAACGATTACAACCATCAAGGATTCAAAGTTTTCAGCAACCCACTTGCACGCACCTATGAAAGCATCTGCAAGCTTTTCATACCATTCTTTCTCGTTTTCCGGTTTTAAGAATGAATACTTCTTATAGAAATTGTCTTTACTTATATCAACCGCAACAGCTACGAGAAGATCTATCCTTCCGATATCATGAACAAACTCGCCGAGCTTATCATAAGCTTTTGATATCGCCTCAACCTTTTCTTCCTCACGCTTTTTTGCTTTTTGTGTACAATCTATCGCAGTACTAATATTTCCGGCTGCTGAAGCTGCATCTACAACCGACTTTAGCCTTCCAAGTTCTTCACTTAAATTGCTTGTTGTTGTTCTTGCAGCAGTAAAAGTTAAACCAAGCTGCAAAAACGAACTTTCACCTAAATTGTAATTTTGTCCGAATACGCCAATATTTACAGTTATTGAAGACATTTTTTCACCTCTGTCATATTTATGAACACGTTAATATAATTCCCTAAAAAACATTTGAATACAGAATAATAAAATATTATTCACCGTTTAACCATTTTGCCTCATACTGTTTCATCTCGACATAGTAGCTGTTTGCCATTCGCTGATATGCATCAGCATCACTATTTGCTGTTCTTAATTGTGCCTCCACGTTGTAAATATTGTTTCTGCAGTTGTTTACCGAGTTGTTTGCCTGAGATTCGTTCTGCTCAGCGTTATTAACAGCAGTTTGCAGAGTGGAGATCGTTGTTTCAAGATCATTTTTTGTCGCAGAAAAATCATTACGATATATCTCAGCCAGATCGGCTGTTCCCATATCAGAATGAAATGATTTTCTGTATTCACCGCCTGCGTCTGTCATTGCCTTTTGCATTTCATAATACTGATTATTAAGTACTTCTCTGGATTTATTTAATGCATCTTGAAGTTTTGATTTTTTCTCTCTTATATTATTAAGCTGCGAAATATTCTCTGAAAGCTGGTTGTTAAGATTTGTCCTCTGGTTTTCCAGATCTCTGGCTCTTCGATAACTTGAATCCCGATTATCAATAGCCCGATTATACTTATTGCGTGCAGAATAATAAAGTTCTTCGTAATTCGCCATAGAGTCATCTCCTAATTTAGATTCAAAGGTAAAAACAAATAAAAGTAATATTAAAGATTGGAAAATATAATTAATCTATAAAATAATCTTATCAGATTTTATCGAAAAAAACAAGTAAGTTTCTAATTTTTTATTACATATTTTCCTAAAACTTTTTATTTCTTTTTTTGTGTATAATAGACAATACACCATATCTGTTACAAAAAACAATGAATCCCAGCAGAAAATCGGGTGTTATTTCCTGTTGGGATCTGTTATTATTTCATAATACTATTATACAAATCAAATATTTTATCTTTTTCTGCAAGCCCTTGTGAAAACACGCATGCACATCCACATGCAACGCCCATTCTGAGAGCCTTTTCATAATCTTTGTATTTATCAATACCATAAATAAAACCTGCGATCATTGAATCGCCTGCACCTACGGTTGTACTGACTACATCACCCTTGACCGCTTCGCATTTATGTACTTTTTCGTTTGAGTCTATTAAAACTGCACCCTTACCGCCAAGTGAAACAAGAACATTCTGAGCGCCCATTTGTTTTAGCCCAAAAGCCAGTTTAATAACCGTATCTATATCAGATATATTCACATCAAAAAAATCTTCGAGTTCATTTTTATTTGGTTTGATTAAAAACGGTCTATACTTTAAAGTATCTGCAAGCGACTGTTTTTCCGTATCAACCACAACACGAACATCTTTTTTACTCACACTTTCTATGATCAGAGAATAATAATACTTCGGCAGAGTTTTTGGTATACTTCCTGCCAGAATCAGAGTATCTCCACTTGTCAGTCGGTCAAGCTTTGCAAATAATTTCTCAGAATCCGATAAGCTGATAACAGGTCCGCTTCCGTTGATCTCACTTTCCTCTTGTGACTTTATCTTAACATTTATTCGTGTAAACCCATTATCCAAGCGAATAAGATCGGGTATAATAAAATCGTTGTCAAGCTCTTTTTCAATAAGTTCTCCTGTAAAACCGGCAACAAAAGCAATAGCCGTATTCTTTATTGAAAGCCGTGCTAACACCGTTGATACGTTCAGACCTTTTCCGCCGATACTGCATGCCTCGTCAACTGCACGATTTGTTCTTCCTTCGGAAAAGTCCGGTAAATACATAGTATAATCAACAGACGGATTTAAAGTTATAGTATAAATCATTTTCTCACCTTTTATATGAAATCACTGAATAGCTCACGTCCTGCGAACTTAGCGCGATCTCTGTGCGGTATTTACATAGCACCGGATTCGATCTATGCTTTCTTGTATAAAAAAATTCATAGAAGAACCTTCTATGAATTTTTTATGGGCATCTCTAAAAACCTACCGTCGTTCAGATGTGCCGTAGATTTAGTCGGCAGACGGCACTTTAAAATCGCCGGCATACTGACGTATGTCAAGATTTTTTGTGCAAGGTGACGGCTG
The DNA here is from genome assembly GCA_017402845.1 of Clostridia bacterium. GTDB lineage: Bacteria > Bacillota > Clostridia > Oscillospirales > Acutalibacteraceae > RUG592. The sequence continues at coordinate 16,467 of JAFPLH010000093.1, read as the reverse complement.
AAGATACGGTGCAGATGGGCAGCGTGAGGTTTTTAGAGGTGCCCTTATATTATTACCTATTAGTTTTATTCAGCAGCGGTAGTATCGGTATCGCTGTCCTTTTTCTCATAAATGTAGTTAATAGAGATTACAAAACCGTTCTTTGTATCAAAGCCTAAGATCATTCCGTCGATCTCATACTGGAACATATCATAAGCTATTGCATAATCTTCACCGTATATCTCGATAACATCATCGATATCCATACCGATTTTTGCGCCCTTTACGGTTTTATATGCTTCGTCATCTACTTTCATGCTAATGATATAATCCATTGAACCGTCTTCATTAGGATTTGTTTTTACTTCCATACCTTCAAAATAGTATGTTTTGTTTACAAGCTCCTCATTATCGTCGCGCGGCTCTGTATCTACATTATAAGGAAGTCCTATTTTAGCGATAAGTATATTGATATCGCTGCCGGCTTTAATATTAATATCCTTATATGTACAGATAAGATCTGATTCAGTAAAGAAATCCGGAACAATTACAGTTGAATCTGTATCGTCTGTTTTCTCTGTATCTGTTTGTGTATCTGTTATTGTTTCGGTATCGTCAGCAGATGAAGCCTTGCTGCTCTCCTCTGAGCTTGTTGCTTCTGATGAAGCGGCTGACTCTGTGCGTGAAGTAATAATTGATTCGCTTGTTGCTGCACGGCTTGATTCGGCAGGCTTTACCGAAGCAACAGAGCTTGTACTCTTTTTGCTTGATGTATTTGCGCTTATTGTATAAGTGTTTGACTTTGAAGAATTAGAAGATGATGTTTTATTATCAGCATCCTTTTTCTTTTCCTTGCTTTCAGTGCGAGATTCTACGCTTGCACCGTCATTCTTCTTATCTTTTTCTGTTTCTGTTTTTTCATCTTCTTCATCTTCATCACTCTTTACAGCTGTGTCGTCTGAATTATACAGCTGTCTTGTGTATGTTTCAGATGAATTATCACTGTCGTTCTTACTGCCGCATGCTGTTAATGATGACAAAAGCATAAGTGCAGATAACGAGATAAGTAAAATCTTTTTCATGATTATTTTTTCCTTTCTTTTCTAATGCTATAAACATAGTCAAAAATAAGAACACATTGATATTTTAATACAGTTAAACATAATTGTCAATAGAAATAATAACCTGTCAAAAAACCGATATTCAGTATATTTCTGTTGATTTTTTTGTATTTTTATAAAATTATTATTATACAGCAATATGTTGAACTATTATTATTTTAATATTATAATAAAAAATGCTCCCCTCATATCCGAGGGGAGTTATTGGTGCAGGTAACAGGACTTGAACCTGCATGAAATTGCTCTCACATGGACCTGAACCATGCGCGTCTGCCAATTCCGCCATACCTGCATATTCAGCAGTTTAAGTAATACTGTCAACTCGCAACTGCTTATACATTATATCAGATTATTTCTCTTATGTCAACCCTTAATTTGTTTTTCTTTTAGAAGTGTTCTTTACTTATATAAGCCTTTATTTTCGTCGTAATACTCTTTATCAACAAAATCTTCTTTTTCATTTAGATTGTCTTTGCTGTTCTTGAATAATCCTGCACCTGTTCTGTAATTCAGATTACAAGTCTTAAAATAAGCTACACCAATAATTGCAACAATAACCAAAAGAAGTATCAAAACCCAATCCATATACCAAACCCCAAACTATTGTTTACATTACCGTTCAAAGGAATACCCTTTCGGGTATTTCCTTTGAAGCAGTAAATGATCGTTTATAAGCCTTGAAAAATACCGACAAAAACAGAACCGAGAAGCAATACTGCGCATACAGCGGCAGTAACTCTGATAAGCATTGATCTTTTTTCGTTATAGTTCATGACAAACACCTCTCTATCTTTTATCAGCAACGCATTACCTTTGTACAGATCTCGTTACAATTCTTATAAATGCTGTTTTCTGCTACATAACCTCTAACCATTGAAAGCGGATAAATTATAGTGTTTCTGCCTACTATCGTTCCCGGATTCAATACGCTGTTACAACCAACCTCGGTATTATCTCCGATTATTGCCCCGAATTTTTTTCTGCCTGTTGTCTGCTTTTCTCCGTCTACCTTGACTGTAACCTCAGATTTATCAGACTTCAGATTTGAAGTAATAACCCCTGCACCTGTATGCGATTTATAACCGAGAATTGAATCTCCAATATAATTATAATGCGGAGTCTGAACATTGTCAAACAAAATCGAACCCTTGATTTCGGTAGAATTGCCTACAACACAGTTATCCCCGATTATTGCACACCCTCTTATAAACGCACAATGTCTTACCTCGGTGTTTTCTCCGACTATCAGCGGCCCGTTTAAATAAGCCGTTTCAAATATTCTTGCTGACTTTGCTACCCATACGTTCTCTCCTCTTTTTTCGTACCTGTCGCTCGGAAGCTTTTCTCCAAGTGCTGCGATATACTCAGCAAGCTTTTCAAATGCTTCCCACGGAAACAGCACATCCTCAAAAAGCTCTCTTGCTATTGAATAATCATAGTTCAATAAGTTCTTTGAATAAATCTTTTCTGACATATTATTTACTCCCTTGTTTCACAATCATTACCCTCATTAATCGATTAAATTATAATGCTTTTTAACGGTTTTTTCAAGTCTTTTGTCATATAAAAAAAGTAAATGATAATCAGAAATTATATTAAAAATAACACATACTTTATTATCACTTTTTTTATTTTTCCGCTTGACTCATAAATATATTTGGTAAGCGTATTAATAAAATCGTTCATTTCTTTGATCGCTTCAGTTGAAGGTGCATTTTGTGAAAACTTCGCCTGTTGAGCTGTTTGGGTAAACACTTTGTATCGAACAGTATACTCTTCGTTAAGCTTATTCATCGCACGTTTGGCAAACTCAATATCGCCCTCGCCTTTATCCGGTTTTATACCAGATACCCTTAATAAAAACAGTGAATGTTTATACAACGCCTTTGCAGATACTATTGTATTTTCTTCGTTAAACCGTTTTTCTCTCAGCTTAATAAACAGCCACCTCAACAAAAGCCAGCCTGCAAGCTTTAACGAATAGTACAAGATATACCCTATAACTATCAGAACTGCGCCGAGCGCTGCTTTTTTGGGCGTTATATTCAGCTTGTCATCATCTGTATCTGTTTCATTTTCCGTATCTGTTTCACTGACCGAATTTGACGTATCAAGCTCTACACCGCTGATTACAGCCTGCGTATTTTTTGAACTGTCGCTCTGCCCTGCTTTATCGCCGGAATCTGTATCTTTCCCTTTGTTTTCATTCTTATTATCTGTATCTGAATATACAAGATCGTCATCATACGCTTTTGTTTCGTCATAATAAGAAGGCGTAAAATCAACGGGCTGCCAACCGACTAAAGGATAATACACCTCTACCCATGCATGCGCACTGCTGTCGGGTACTTCCATAGTTCCGATAAGCTGATTATATAGCGAACAATCTCTTTCACTTACATAAAAGCCCTCTGCATAACGTGCCGGAATTCCTGCTCTTCTCAGAAAAAGCGCACCTGCCGTTGCAAAGTGTACACAATAGCCTTTTTTGTTTTCATTCATAAAATACTCGACAAAATCTTTGTTCACAGGAGTATTGCCCGGTGAAAGAGTATACTTTGAATTATTGCCGAGATATGTTCTTGTGTACTGTATTACCGCATTATAATATTCTGTTACCGTATACGGATTATACTCGCCCTCAGCACCGTGTACATAATTAAAAATATTCGCTATAAGCTCGTCATACCCTGCCGGAAGATATGAGTCTATATTTTTAGGACAGTCCAGATAATTCTCTGCCACAAATTTTCGGTACAGACCTTCGTTTTTATATAATTCATCATCATACAGAACATCAATATTTCTGAACTCGCCGTTGTGGATAATACCGTAAATATCAGAGTCTATTCCCGAATCAGCATATACTCCGCCGAGCACTGAATTTATTTTATTCAGTGAATAAAATCTCTCGTAATAGTTTTTCTTGTTTTTGAATGCGGAAAACACGGGACTTTTGTCATATTCGCATGTGTTCTCCAACAACTCAGGCGACATTTCGCCCGCCAGCAGGTTAGTATGTGTGAGAAGTGTTTTGTGGTTCAGATTTACATTTGTTATTCTCAACACATCTGCAATATCATCATAAGAATATGATTTTCGGAGTATCTCACCCGAACAGAATTGAGGGTAAAAATTATCGGTTTCAAATTCACTCCACATACCTGCATAAACGCTATACATGGTATCGCTTATTTCTTCCCACTTTTTGGAGGTATAAACAGCGCCTGTATATGATTTCAGATAAAGCGGCTCGATCGGCAAAGAGGCGTCTGTGATCTTAAACATTATGTCGCCGGTATATTCAAGATTTCCCACACGGGTAAGATCGCCCGATGAAAGCTTATTCCTCGAACTGCCGATAAGATCAAAATCGCCGTCTATGATAGTTTCTGCAACGTCAAGAATATCTTCTCCGAGCTGCTGTGTTTTTTCGCTTTTTTTGTACTTAGAAAAATCAGCAAATATATTTACCGGTGTTAAAATAAGCAGTACACATACCAGAATACAAACACATTGTAAGAAAGAAACATCATTTGCATAAACGCCGTCTATTTTTATTGATTGATCGAAAGGCATTTGCAAACCGTTTCTTTGAGTACCTTTACTGCTGCCTGCTATTGAGCATACATACACCACAATACAAGATACGGACGCTGCAACCAGATATTTTTCTCCGACAAATACATTGAATGTAAATGGGAGCGCTGAAAATAACACTACTACCGCAGTATAGATTATCGGTGACGATCTGTAAACAAAAGAAAATGCAAGCAGAAAACATTCACCTAATACTACTGCCATACAAAACATTATCAATTCATTTGCAGGCTTATTTATGGGAAAGTCAGGTACAAAATATATATCTCCGCCCTTTTCCTCAAGCTCCATTACGGTATACATGGCTTTATTAAGCGCATGAACAAATCCATTAGATACCGATTTATAATTATAAACAAAAAAGAAGGAATATAAGGCTGCAACTGATAACATCGCTATATTACTATACTTTTTCAGAGAACACGCAGCCAGAATAGGTATACAGAAGAAAAAAGCAGTTATCCAGAATCTTATGATCTGTTCCCGACTTAAATATATCATTGTTTTTCCTGCGGGTATGTAATTGAAAATGCCAAAGCTGTCGATCATTATCCTTGACAAACAATACAGAACAACCAGTGTTATTAACGATGATACGATCGAAAAAGGAATACTATTCTTTTTATCAGAGATTATCCCGATCTTATCTGTTTGAGTCAAGGTCGTATTTATTGTTTTTTGTTTTTTTAACAAAGCTTTCACCTAATCCGTACTATTTGAGTTTCCTATTGAAACGTCTGTCATATTATAGTTTGCCGACAAACTATCGACCAGAACTTTGTCGCAGTACATTGAAGAATACAAATAATAGATCTGCTTATCAAAATGTGCTGTCATTTCGTCTGTGGTCATAAGCAGGCTTTCACTTTTCTTATCTGAAAACGGTATCGACAAGAATTCCTCTGCTATCGGGAATACGTCTTCATATACACGCACCTCAAAGCACATTACACTGTTTTTCTGATAAGAATACCAATATACCGTAAACATTTTTTCGTGACTAACAAGCTCGTCTGATAGTCGAAACAGAGCAGACAATATTCCGTCTTGTATTTTTTTTGCAAGATGAGCGTCGTTTGCAGGCAAGCCTGTTTCAATTATTACAGAACATGTATCTTCAACAGCCTTGCTATACTCCTTTATCATCAACGTATCAAGCTTTGTGCTAAGCGGACGATGAATTCTTCTTAAATCGTCGCCCTCAATATACTCTCTTACTTCAAACACCTGTGAAGGATCGTCGCCCTTATGATAATCGGAATACTTGTCGCTGTCATACGATAATATCAGCTTATCGGGCATTATGTATGTATCGTTTGATAATGACGGTACAACTGTTGTATGCGCTTTGCAGTTTTGCGACTTTAATTTGTATTTTACTAATCCGAAAGCGTCACATACAAAAACGTTGTTCACGCGACATTCTATGTATGAACAATGCTCGGTTTTTGCAAAGATATAAACTTCTCTTGATTCTTTCGCAGAAACTCCTGTGATATATTGTCTTTTGATTATACCCTGTTCGCTAAGATCCTGAATTTCACTTGAAAAACCAAGAATAGATACCGGAAAAAACGACTTATTCGTAACCGTAACCATAAATTCTACGTTTACATCTTCTCCATGCTCTGCCACCGGATGAGAAGCCTTTATTTCAATGCTGATTTTTCTTGCAGAAAATATTGATACCGCCAAAGAAAAAACTGTCACCACAGCAAACACAATAATCACTAAAAGCGGTACATATGAATAACAAAAAATATAAAACAATGCAAGACATAAGGCTATGAAACAATATAGTATTCGGTATTTTGCCATATATTAACTCCTGATATTCGGAGCTGCAACTGTTCTTAAAATTTCCTTGCAGATATCTTCCGATTTGATTGCAGACATTCTTGCTTGAGGCGTCATTACTATTCTATGTGCGCAAACATCTGTAAAAACAGAAACAACATCTTCGGGTACTACATAATCTCTCCTGTGCAAATACGCACATGCGGCTGCCATATTTGAAACCGCAAGCGCACCTCGCGGACTGACTCCAACTCGGATATATTCGTTCTCTCTTGTTGCCTTTACCAAGCGAGCAATATATTCAAATATTTCATCATTCCTATATACTTGTTCTACCGCCATTCGCATTTCGTAAATGTCATAAGCCGTTGCAACAGGTTCAATAGTATCTAATGGATTCAATCCCTGTCTTTCTTTTAATATCATTACTTCACTTTCAAGCGACGGATAACCCATTGTAAGCCTTACTGTAAATCTGTCCATTTGCGATTCAGGAAGCGGAAGTACGCCGGCTGTACCGATATGATTCTGAGTAGCTATAACAATATGCGGTACGGGACATTTATGCGTTACGCCGTCAACTGTTACAGCGTGTTCTTCCATAAGCTCAAGTAATGCGGACTGTGTTTTGCTCGACGTTCTGTTTATTTCGTCTGCCAAAAGCAAATTACAAAGCCCTGCGCCCTCTTTATATTCAGTTGTTCCAGTTTGTTTGTTGTAAATTGAATAGCCTGTTATATCTGAAGGCATAACATCGGGGGTGAATTGTACTCTTTTACAATCAAGCTGCATTGCGCGTGAAAACGCAAGCGCCATTGTTGTTTTTCCTACTCCGGGAATATCCTCTATCAGAATATTGCCGCCCGCAAGAATAACCTCCATAACCTTTATGAGTATTTCGTCTTTGCCTATAACAGCTTTTTTAACTTCACTTATTATTTTTGCAGCCTGTTTCATATAACCTCCACCGGTACACATTTAATCTACTATATTATATCATAAATACAAATTATATTTCAACAAATATAAAAAATTTTAATCAAATCTTTATCATCATACAATAAGAGGTCAAATAAAAAAATCTGCGGACAAAAATTATCCGCAGGAGGTGTTTTATTCAGTGATTCCTTAATAATAAACAGTTCTTTATTGCGGCTCCCAGACTCCTTGTTGTCTGATGCCTGTATCTGAGGCTTCCTTTTCGATTTGTAAAAGTTCTTCTTTTGTAAGGTCAACATTAAGTGCCGCTGCGAGCTTTTCTGCATGAGAAGGCTTTGTTATTCCGACTATGGGTATTGCACCCTTGCTTAATACCCATAGTATAGGTACTTGCGAACGATCAATATTATGTTTATCAGCGATATCTTTCATTACATCAAGAAGTTTTTCTATCTTTACAAACTTGCTTTTAGGAAAAGCAAAATTTCTCATAGATAATGTAGGAAAATGATTTTTTGCGCTGTAATTTCCCGATAAAGCGCCCTGTTCAAGAACCATATATGCATAGTAGCGTATACCCTTAGAGTTGCAGTAATCTATAATAGGCTGCTGATCGTTTCTAAGCAGACTGAAATGATTCTGAACAGCGCCAAGCTTTAAGCCCTCTTTTTCAAGCTTTTCTTCTGCCAAGCGGATATGCGCAAGAGATACGTTCGATATACCTATTGATTTTATTCTTTTTTCTTTGAGAAGCACAATTGCCTCATCCAGATTCTGTGTGAGATTGTTTGGAACATGTATCCAGTAGAGATCAGCATTTTTCCTGCCCAACCGAGTCATGCTGTTTTCAAACGACTTTGTTAGCGAGCCGCTTTTATACTTCTTTTCGGGCATGTACTTTGTAGAGATGAAAATTTCATCATGATCTTTTATCAGCGAACCTAAAAATGTTTCGCAAGTACCCATTCCGTATACTGCCGCAGTATCCCAGTTTAAAAATCCAAGCTTTACGGCTTTTTCAAAGGATTGCTTTAACATTTCGGGATCTTGCTTTTTTCCGAAAACTATTGACGAACCGTTGCTGCCTGTACCCCATGCCCATGTACCGATCAATATTTCTTTCATGTTATCACCCTTAAATAATTATTTTTTTATATTATATTCTATATTATCATATTTTTATAATTTTTGTCAACAAAACTAAATGTGCAAGCCTTTTCTGACCTGCACATTATTGAAAACAAATTTAAATTGATAACAAAGTTACGCAGCACCTTATTATTACGGCTCACGCAAAAATTTTTTCCAAGCCTGTAACCAGGTTACTTCTTCTCCTTTGTCTATTGTCTGTACCGTTTCACTGTAAACGATCAGTCCGTAATCAGTAATGAAATCTTCCTCATTGCCTTCCGATACATACGATTCGCCTATGCTGTGATCGGTTTGTACAAGCTTGAAAAGCGGCTTTGTTGCAGTATCCGGCTCACATTTTTGTTTGTAGTAAAAATAACCGCCTGTGTACAGGTGCCCTTCTTCGGGGATAAACTGCCAATAAGGATTTACCGTCTGACTTTCGTTTGTCAGTAAAGCTTTAAATTCATCAAGCGTATAAAAATCTCCGTTCTCATCACAAGCTATTTTTACTTTATTCTTTAGGTCGCTGTCTGAAAGAGCCACATAAACACGAACGTAACAAGCCGTTTCACCGCCGTTTTTTACCGTAACTTCTTTTTGTACCGCATTGTTTACAAGGCTTTGTCTTTCAGGAGAGGAAAAAATCTCAGATACAGTTTCGTTGCCGTGTCCGATATTTATTGTATTAGTTTTCGTATCACGGTCGGCAAGATACGCATACACCGCCCCCATACTGCAAATAATTACAGCCAAAAGGAGTATTGATACAAACCATAATTTCTTTTTTGTCATTATGTATTCTCATCTCCCCTTTTGTTTGTAATAATTGTATAAACAGATTTGCATTGTTCCTTTGTTAATACTGTCGTATCGTTATTAATACCGTCTGTATTAATAAGGTCTGCCTGTATGCCGTAACCAATAACATCAATTTTATACTCGCCTGTAAATTCTTCGTCAATAATGCTTTTTAGCTGTATCTGATCAAACAAAGTAACAGTTTTTTCTTTAGGCGAAAGCTTTGTATTGTATGCAAACAGATATTTATGATATTTCAGCGTTTTCTCTTTTTCGTTGATCGTTACCTTCTTTTCTGCGTATTCGGGTGGTACATTCATCTGATACCAGCCTGCTGTACTTACGTCTTCCGCTTTGTGAAAGCAAAAGTCAACGTCCCAATTCTTTTGCGGCAGATCTGAACCTTTTTCAACAGGTGTATTCGTATGTGGGTTTGTTTTGATCCTGAACAGTTCATTATCTGTATCGGATATTCTTACAGTCCCCTCTTTGTGAAGTGTTTCGTTTATTACTGTATCAGTTTCATACAGCAAGGTTACATTCTCTACGGGAACCCATACCTCCATAAAAACGTATTCGTCTTTGTTTCCGTTATTCTCGATGTAGGGATCTTTACTTATTATCTGTTGTGCATCAAGATATGGGTTATCTGTATAGTTATCCTCTTTTACTTCAAGACTTACTTTTCCGATAGTAATGATATTGTCGATGGTTTCAGTATCCACAAGGTAAGAATATGTCAGCCCTGCCGCAAACAGCGATATTACAAAAACTGCAAGCAACACGCTAATAAGTATTTTGTTTTTATTCTTCATAACGTGTCACCGCCTTTAGTCGCCGATTTTTGCCCAGACTTCATCAGGTATATTAGTAGTAAGATCACCGTTCAGAAACTGAGTCTGAATGCCGTATGCTTTTACGGTAATACCATAGCTTCTGTCTGAGTCAAAGCCCTTTTCTCCGAAATTCAGAACTTGTATTTTGTTGAATAAAGGCTGTGTTGTCTTCTGATTTTCAGAGAGGGCTTCGAGTCTTTTAGGATTCTGATTACTGCCGATATAGCCGTATACATAAGTATACTCCGTATTATCAGTATTTGTCACGGGATAGCCGTATATCAATACCCATTCAGCATTGACCTGTTGTGTAGAATTCAGATCGGTATTCATTTGATCGTCTTTATCAATGAACTTGTACAATGGTACCGGATAAACTGCACTAAGCGGTTTTCCCTTATCTTCGCCCTGATCGTTCTCTATAACAAGGTCTGTATCACAAGGAACAGTTACCTTTAAGAATACATATACATCAAGCTTTTCGTTGTTTACAACACCGGGATTTTTCGGTATAATATCACCCGGTATGACATTCATGCCGTTTTCGTATTGCCAATCAGGCTCGATCAGCGAAATATCAACCTTTCCACCGCTGAATCTGTTTGAAACAAAATCACCCGAAGTAAACATTGCAAGAGTAACTGTAAGCAATATTATAAGCAAGCCCAAAGATATTATCATCAGCTTGAGAGAGGAGCGATTTTGTTTTTTATTTGATTTTTGCCTTTTCATTCAAAATACACTCCTATCTCGTTAATTGTTAGTTTTGGGTTTCAGCAGTGCTTCAATTGTAATATCGTTTTCATCGTTGACCTGTTGAATTACAAGTGTTCGTATCTGATCGGCAGTATATGCTTTTTCAGTATTGCCGTACTTCCACTTATCAAACTCCAAGTCAGCATTGAAGATTTCATTTACTGCAAAAGAATTATTTACGTCCTGCATAAAGTCATCTGTTACAGGTCTTCCGTTGTGAGTAATACTCTTGATTTTCCATTTATCACCTGTATCAGGCACAAGAACAAACTGTAAAGCATAGGTATCTGTGCGGTTAGAGCCTGTTTTATTAGAATCGGTTTCTGCTGTTGCAGTATCAATAAAGTAAGACTTTCTTTCACTATCTGCTTCAAATACAACAGTTTTTGTTTTCTTTACAACAACATCACGTTCTTCAAATGTTAAATCAAATGTTGCTGCGTAGATTTGACCATTAACTGTGTATTCTGCTTTCAGCTTATAGATATAACCTGCACAAATGATCGGATTGCAGACTACTTCAAATGTATCACTGTTTTCATTGGGTTTTACTGTGAATCGCTGATCCATTCCTTCTAAATCAGAACGACTAATTATCAGACTTTTCTTTTCATTATCGGTCAGTTCTTTCTGAATACCGCTGCTCTTTATCAGACTTGCCTCTAAATCGCTCTTATCCAGATCAGTGTAGTAAAGTTCGTTATTGTCTGCGGGTTCGTTTATTGGTATCTTTACAACATACGGATAACTTACCTTTAAAGCCTTATCACCGTCAAAGGTATTCTCTTTTGAGTCGGAATGACTGAATTTGTCAAGGTACTCCAACTGATTAATAAATGTGAAATCAGCTCTTTCGCCTTCTGTCAATGCAACATTATCAACAACACCGTCTGCACCCGGTATAGGCTCGTCAGTATTATTATTCTTAACCGCATAACAGCTTTGAACAGAATAACGTGCAACCTTTATTTCTGTTACTTGATATGTTCCGGGCTCAACTTCAATATCAGTTGTTGCTTCGTAACAATAAGTGGGCAGCAGGTTATTGTAATCAGGCGAATCTAAGGCGTTCTCTATTTTGTCATCATTAACTTTAAGCATTACAGTCATTTCTTTTTGTCTGCCGTCTTTCTGCTTAATCTTAAAGATAAATGTAGGAATACCCCAGTTTTCTCTGTAATCGGAAAGAGGCAGCTTCTTTGTTATCTTGATCTTTGCTTTTTCTGCCATATTCTTACAGGTGAGTCTTTGCTCTGTGGTACAATTGTTTCTTCCAACCGAGAAATGAATATCTTCACCGATTTTGAAATCATCAGGAGCTTTTGTTTCTTTAAGATAATACTGTGCCCAATCAAGACCTTCAATATACAGCTTTCCGATATCTGCACCCGAATCAATTACTGTCAGTGTTTCAGTACCGTTTTCATTATCGGGTACATAATATGAATGTGTATGTTCATCATCAGGGGCTTTCAGCATTAACTTCAAAGGACTTTCACTGCCGTTTTTGTAAAGCTTGAATTGTGCCCCTGCAAGCGGCTGTCCTGTTTGAATATTGCCTGATTTTTCTCCTGCAACTTTTGTAAGAACTATTCTGCCCTTGATCCTTACGTCTTTTGCGGATACGATATGTACAATTTCATCAACCACTGACGCATTAACTTCAAACTCGTACAGATCAGGATTCGGATCATAACCAAGCGGCGGTTTTGTTTCTTTAAAGTAGTAATTGCCCCACTCTGTTAATCTGACAGCCATATCGCTTTCACGAACTGACGATCTTCCCTCAACCGTATTTGTAACAGTCAGGTTCATACCGTCATCGCCTGTGGTAATTACTGCAAGCAGTGTGTCGTGTTCTATGTCGGCAGTATTACCGCTTTTCTTATAAAGTGTAAACTCTGCCCCGTTTATGCCGTTGCTGAATTCGTCACCCTTGAACACCTTAACATAAGCAGGTTTTCTGCTGTCCTTGTGTACTATGGTAATGTTGTCTATTTCGTTATTCACCTCAAAATACTGTATCGGAGAATCAGAAGAATAATACTTATCATAGTTAATAAGGTAGCCCTTAGGTGCTTGTATTTCAAAGAAACAGTATTGACCAAACGGAAGATTTTCGCTCGTATTTATTAAGATCTGTCCATCGCTATTTGTTTGATAGTATCCAAAAGTATCCCAATATTTATTGATAGTTTCGTCTTGTAGAGCGTCACCTGTGTAATCAGCTATCGCATTATACGCATTAGTATTATGCGTTGTTTTGTTTTCACCGGGTTCGTGATGAACCTCAAACGGAATCAGCTTAAGCAGTTTATAGCTTGCTGTATTGTTTCTTATAACTGAATCATCACTTGCGTCACGCTTTTCAAGCGTGATTGTTCGCGGTGTTTCTTCGTTTCGTATTTTGCCGTCAGTAGTTACAGTACCGTCAAACAGATCGGTATAAGAATACGTATTACTATTATTCGAGTCTACATCAACATTAAACGTAAAATCATTTGTAACAAGAGTCTGATCATCATATTCGGGAATTCTGAGAATAAATCCTTGAGCCGCTGTTTTTTCTTTAAGATAATATTCATTCAGCGGCAAATCGGAGATTTTAATTTTTCCGTTGCTGTCGGTCACCAATGCAGTGATATTCCCCTGTGAGTCTGTCTGATCTTCAGCAAACACATACTCACCGGCTGTTCCCTCGGTTTTCTCGGTTACATAAATACGAGTATCTGTACTCTTTTTATACAGCTCAAATTCAACGTCGGGAAGAACAATATCGTCATTATCCTGATAATTATAATTATCATTTTTATAAAGACGTTCGTATGTACCATCGATCTTTGTAAACTCAACTTCTCCTCTGATCTGCTTGTTTATAATGCCCAGTGTAATATTATCGGGAGTTGTTGTTGTTTCCGGAGTTGAATATTCAGGTGTAAAGCCTGCATATTTTCCTACTTCTTCTGCACGGTAAATATATTTGTTATTGTTTCTGTCATATTGCAGATGTTTTTTGTTCGTCGAATAAGAATCAATGTAATCAGCATTTTTGTCATTATTATTTACAGTACTGAAATAGATCACATTGTTTTCTTCAATTTTGCTCTCTGTTGAGTTGTTTATTCTTCTGTAAACATCTACGGTGATATTCTGTTTACCGTATTTGTGGAAATCGGATATTTCCCACTTTTTGGTGACTGTAACCGTTGTTACCGGCAAAGTGTTTGTGATCGTATAAGAAACTATCGGGTTTGATACAGATACATCAGAATTTGTATTCTCCGGTGCTGAGGAGATCGTTTTTACATAACGGTAATACGTATCTCCCCAATTGTGTTGATCATTCTCATCAGACGGTCTTTCATCAGGTACAAAAGTTATCAGATCGCCATTTTTGTCACATATCGGCACATCTTTTATTGTCACGGAATCCTTGTCGGATTCAATTTTGTACTGTTGATCATTCTCGTCTATTTCAAAAACCAGCTTTTGTATATCGGAGATACCTTCCGATTCGTTAGGCGTAAGGTGTACGTCAATATCGTAATGCGCAAGATCACTGTCAGTACAGTCATTGTCAACCCATACTTTATTAACAGTAACATCACGCTTTTTAAGTGTATTACTTATAGCAAGAGTTTTGCTGTCTGTATTTGCAGTTGTAACAGCATCAGTATTGACAGTATACGCACCTCCGTCATTTTGCGGGAATGACTCATTTACCTTAAAGGTGTATTCTCTGTTGCTTTCATCATATCGCAAAAGTTTGTTGAAAGTATACTTCCATTCATCAACATTCGCACCCTTTTCATCTGTATTAAGGGTTACAAGCCCGCCTATATTTGACCAGCCATTTGAATTGCTGATATCTGAATTTCGTTGCAGCTGTAATGCAATACTTGTCGGACGCAAATCGTACTTATTAACTGTACCGTTTATGGTATCGTACCATGTTTTTGTTACTTCTACACTTGTAAAAGGCAGGATGTTAGTAACTGTAACCGGAATTACCGGATAACCGTCGCCCTCGTGGGTTTCGTTAGAATTGCTTACAGCAAATGTCGCTGTGTAACCATATTGATTTGATTGCTGAACAAAGTCGAATAAACCGCTTGTATCTCTTGTAGGCGGAGTAATACTTACACCACCTGTATGTACACTTTCTGTAACACTAAATCTGAATAATGTACCATCGGCAGCTCTTACCGGCAGTTTGCCAAAAATGACCGGAGTATTATCTGATGCTGAAATTATCTGTGTATCGGTATAATCAGAGTATGTGTTGCTGCTGTTTTTCATTTTAAATACAGGCGTAACACTCGTCAATGTTATATCAAGATCATAATGCAGGTTATTTGCACCGGCAACACCGTTATCATTCCAAATCTTTGTTACCTTAATGTATTGATATTCAAGTCTGTTTGTAAATGTAACAGATGCAGCATCACTGTTTTCAGAAAAACTTACTTCTTGAGCCTCCGGTATGATGTAGGAGCAATAACCTGAGTTATCTTCTTCTATCTTGTAAGAGTACAGCTCATTTTCTCTTGAATACTTAAGAAGCTTAGTAATATTTATCGTCCAGCTATCTGAATCAGTTCCGGAAGATACACTCCTATAACAAGAAGGAGAAACAAGCGTCCATTCTTCAGTTGTCTTTGTTCTGCGGTATACATTAAAATTAACCGACTCCGGGCGAAGATCAAACTTATTGCTGTCGTCCTGCCAGTTCTTTGTTATCGTAATATCACGCAGCGGCATGGTGTTTGTAATAGTTACCTCGGAAGGTTCACCTGTCGGTGTGGGTACTACTGTCGTTGAACTGTATTGAGCGTCATAATGATAATAATATGCAGGTGTTCCGCTTTCTGTTGCCTCGGATACCGTGTATTGAATACTATCACCGTTTGTATCTTCGATAGGAAGATCTAAGAAGGTTACCGTACCCGTTGTACTGCCTGCGGCTGTTTCAATATACTCGGTAAATATCTGATGACCTGTATTAAGAATATCGTTATCGTCAGACAATGTGATCTTCAGCTTATAGTGATCGGGCTGCGAATAACCGTTGTCATTCCATATCTTATTTACCTTTACACTGCCTGTTTTGAGTTTGTTTTTAAAGTTGACAACATTATTGTTATCAGCTTCATGATTAATGTCATTACCTGTCAATACATTATCATAAGCATGAACTGTATGTTCATCAAACTTAAAACGGAACGGTTCGTTTGTTTCGGAATACTGTAATAATTTAGTAACCGTATCTGTCCATGTATCACTGTTCTTATCATTGAGTGTGTATTCTGTTACTTTTTCCCAATCAGAATCTGTTGTATTACCGGTTTTTGTAGTACGGGAAATATCAAATTTGATCGAATCAGGACGTAAACCGTATGTATTCGATAAATCATCCCACACCTTATTGACGGTAATATCTTTTGTTGGTAAAGTATTCGTTACATCAAATCTGTCAATATATGTGCGTTGTGTTTCGTTTATGGTTT
>JAFPLH010000092.1 GCA_017402845.1 Clostridia bacterium | reverse complement strand
GGCGCTATCCGGCCCTTTTAGGGGTGAATTTCAAAAACAGTCTAAACGACTGTTTTTGAAAGAGGGGCATTTTGGCAGAAAATGCCCCTAACTTCCGTTTAAAGCAAAGCTTTCCCCGCCGCTGCAAGGCGGCGCAATAAGGCTTGATTTACTGGCGTATGTCAAGATTTTTTGTGCAAGATGACGGCTGAAGATACGGTGCAGATGGGCGGCGTGAGGTTTTTAGAGGCGCCCTATATTTTTAGTGCATTTTGTAATAAAAAGAGTCTTGTTACTGTGCTAAAAAAGTGTTGACAACATAATAAAAATAGTGTATAATATACACCAGTCAATTTAATATTATAAATACGATGATAGGGTAAAAGACAGCAGATTATCATTTTCAGAAAGTCGTTGGCAGATGTGAAACGACAGTGACCTGTTTGTCGAGCTCCCCCTTGAGTGGTCAACCGAAAGATATTACTTTGAGTATATCAAGAGTATATTGAGAGTATATTGAGAGTATATTAAGAGTATATTAAGTAAGAAGAACGGCTCCTCACCGTTATAAGAGGTTGGCATTAATTGTGCTGAAAGAGTGGGCCTTGATAGGTCAATAAAAGTGGTACCGCGGGAACTGTAATTTATAGTCTTCGTCTTTTGAAAAAGACGAAGGCTTTTTTGCGTTTTGCTGCGTACTGCGTGAATAACTCTTTAAGTAAATTAATTAAATTTTATTTTAAGGAGAAGTATCATGAAAAACTACAACAGATACAAAAGACAGTATTTTAATGCTCCGGTTTGCGAGTATAAGTGGGTAAAAAAGGAATATATAGAAAAAGCCCCGACATGGTGCTCTGTTGATCTGCGTGACGGTAACCAGTCGCTTATCATACCTATGAGCATTGACGAAAAGCTTAGATTTTTCGATCTGCTCGTAAAGATCGGCTTCAAAGAAATTGAAGTAGGCTTCCCTGCCGCAAGTGAAACGGAGTATAATTTTCTTCGCAGACTTATTGATGAAAACCGTATTCCTGATGATGTAACCGTACAGGTGCTCACACAGGCAAGAGAGCATATTATACTTAAAACCTTTGAGTCACTTAAAGGCTGCAAAAATGCAATAGTACATTTCTATAATTCCACTTCTTATGCACAGCGCGAGCAGGTGTTTAAAAAGTCTAAGGAAGAAATAAAAGAAATAGCCGTAAACGGCGCAAAGCTCATTAAAAGACTCCAGCAGGAACACGGTACCGATTTCCGAGTCGAGTATTCGCCCGAATCGTTTACAGGCACAGAGCCTGAATATGCTCTCGAAGTATGTAATGCGGTGCTTGATATTTTGCAGCCTACTCCCGATAAGAAGGCTATCATTAATCTTCCTGTTACGGTAGAACATTCGCTGCCGCACATCTACGCAAATCAGATCGAGTATATGTCAGACAGACTTAAATACAGAGATGCTGTCGAGCTTTCACTTCACCCGCATAACGACAGAGGCTGCGGCGTTGCCGATACTGAATTAGGACTGCTTGCAGGCGCAGACAGAGTTGAGGGAACACTTTTCGGAAACGGCGAGAGAACAGGTAATGTTGATATTGTAACTCTCGGTATGAATATGTTCTCGCAGGGCGTAGATCCTAAGCTTGATTTCTCTGATATTCCCTCAATATGCGAGCTGTATGAAGATGTTACACGCATGAAGGTATATGAGCGTTCACCGTATGCGGGTGCGCTTGTATTCGCAGCTTTTTCGGGTTCACATCAGGACGCTATCGCTAAGGGCAAAAAGTGGCATGAGGAGCATAACCTCGATACTTGGACAATACCGTATCTGCCTATTGATCCGTCAGATGTCGGCAGAGAGTACCAGACAGACGTTATTCGTATCAATTCGCAGTCAGGCAAAGGCGGCGTAGGCTATCTGCTTGAATCAAATTACGGCTATGTTCTGCCGAAGCCGTTCAGCGAAAAGGTAAGCTACTTTATCAAGAACGTATCAGACGTAAACCACAAGGAAATGCTGCCCAACGAGGTTTATGACGAGTTTGTAAAGGAATTTGTAAATGTTAAAGAGCCCTTACAGTTAAAGGATATCGTATTCAGCAAAGTAAACGGCGGTGCGAGAATGCACGTTTCAATGGTTGTATCCTTAAATGGTGAAGATCATGCAATTGAGGCAGAAGGCTCAGGCAGACTCAGCGCTGTAAGCCGTGCTTTAAGAAAGAATATGAATGTTGATATTTCTGATCTTTCATACACAGAACACGCACTCGAAAGAGGCTCGGATTCAAAAGCCGTAACGTATGTAAGTATTACAGATAAAAACGGTAATGTTGAATGGGGCGTAGGCGTGAATGACGATATTATCTATTCTTCGGTAGACGCTTTGTTCAGTGCAATAAACAGACGAGAGAAGAATAAACACGTTTAAAGGGCGGTGATCTTTTGGATACAAAAGATATCATAAGTGGACTTGTAACAGAAAATATTACCAAAGCTGTTATTACAGCGGTGGTCATAGTATTGTTATTGATAATTCCACGGCTTTTACCGCAGAAGATCAGAAATGCAGCTTCAAATATTGTAAGCTCTGTTCTCATTCTTGCAGTTATCGCTGTAATGCTTTTTCTGCCCGGCATAAAGCAGAATATTGGCGATCAAAAGCCTTTTTTCGGCACGCCGGCAACGGTCGGCAAGGTGCTTAGCGTGGAATCGCATACATATACAGAGTATAACGAGGATCTGGCAGCAGAAAGCGATTACACAAAAACTACCGCAGAAATTGAGTACGAAAAAGACGGCAGTAAGCATATAAGCACAGTAGATATCGGAAATGCAAAAGAGGGCGACGAGGTTGTTCTTTACATTTTTAGTGATGACAAGGCAGTAACTTCCGATATGCTAAAAATGGCGTGTGAGCTTGTCGCCTATCTGGGAAGAATGATATTGCCCGGAATGTTATTTATTATATTTTTAAGCAGAGTATTAAGATATCGAAGGCAAAGACGGTCACAGCAGCCGCCTCAACAGTATTATTAAAGGAGTATATATATTATGGGTATGACAATGACGCAAAAGATCCTCGCCGCTGGTGCAGGTCTTGAAAAGGTAGTGCCCGGACAGCTTATCAAAACTAAGCTTAGTCTGGTGCTTGGAAACGATATTACAACTCCCGTTGCTATCAACGAGTTTGAGAAAAACGGCTTTGACGGCGTTTTTGATAAGTCTAAAATTGCAATGGTCATGGATCACTTTGTTCCGAATAAGGATATTAAGGCAGCTCAGCAGACAAAGCAGTGCCGCTGCTTTGCCTGCAAGTACGATATAGATAATTATTATGATGTAGGCGATATGGGTATCGAGCACGCACTTTTGCCTGAAAAAGGTCTTGTGGCTCCCGGTGATATCGTTATCGGCGCAGATTCACATACGTGTACATACGGCGCATTGGGCGCATTCTCAACAGGTGTAGGCAGCACAGATATGGCAGCAGGCATGGCAACGGGCGAGGCTTGGTTCAAGGTTCCAGAAGCAATTAAGTTCAATCTCACCGGCAAGCTCAAGCCTATGGTATCAGGTAAAGACGTTATACTCTTTATCATCGGCAAAATTGGAGTTGACGGCGCTTTGTATAAGTCTATGGAGTTCACGGGCGAGGGCGTTTCATCGCTTTCTATCGACGACAGACTTTGCATTTCAAATATGGCTATCGAGGCAGGCGCAAAGAATGGTATATTCGAGGTTGACGAGCAGACTCTTGCTTATGTAAACGAGAGAGTAAACAGACCGTTTACAGTATATAAAGCAGACGACGACGCAGAGTATGAAAGAGTTATCAATCTTGATCTGAGCGTTATCGAGCCGACAGTTGCTTGTCCTCATCTGCCCGAAAACACAAAGGACGCCGCAGCGCTTGGTGATGTTAAAATAGATCAGGTAGTGATCGGCTCTTGTACCAACGGAAGAATTTCCGATCTAAAAGCAGCCGCAGATATTCTCAGAGGCAAGCATATAGCTAAGGGTATTAGATGTATAGTAATACCGGCTACTCAGAAAATATATAAAGAGGCTATCAAAGAAGGATATATTGATGTATTCATAGACGCAGGCTGCGCAGTATCAACACCGACATGCGGTCCGTGCCTTGGCGGCTATATGGGTATTCTTGCGGAAAATGAAGTCGCAGTTGCCACAACAAACCGAAACTTCCTCGGAAGAATGGGACATATTACTTCTAAAATATACCTCGCAAGCCCTGCAACGGCAGCAGCTTCTGCACTCACGGGCGTAATTACAGACCCGCGCAATATTTGATTTTGATTTGACAGGAGAGTATTAATTATGGACGCACAAGGCAGAGTACATAAGTACGGAAATAATATAGATACAGACGTTATTATCCCCGCAAGATATCTTAACACGGCAGAACACAGCGAGCTTGCAAAGCACTGTATGGAGGATATCGACACAGAGTTTGTAAACAAGGTATCACAGGGCGACATTATGGTTGGCGGAGCTAATTTCGGCTGCGGTTCATCGAGAGAGCATGCACCTATCGCTATCAAGGCTTCTGGTATAGACTGCGTTATCGCAAAGAGTTTTGCAAGAATTTTTTACCGCAACGCTATCAATATAGGCTTGGCTATATTGGAATGTCCCGAAGCAAGTGAAAAAATTGACGACGGCGACATTGTAAAGATTGACTTTGACAGCGGAATAATATACAATGAAACAAAGGCAGAGCAATATCAGGCTCAGCCGTTCCCGGATTTTATTAAGGATATAATAAAATCCAACGGTTTGCTCAATTCTATAAAAAATAAATGATAAAAACAGGTGAGAAAATATGAAAAAGAAAATTACCGTTCTTAAAGGCGACGGGATAGGTCCGGAGATCGTTGACGAGGCGCTTAAAGTGCTTGATAAGATCGGCGGGAAGTATGGTCATACTTTTGAAAAGGTATTTGTAGATATGGGCGGCTGCTCGATAGACAAATACGGCGTGCCTATTACAGATGAAGGCCTTGAAAAGTGCAAAAACTGCGACAGCGTTTTGCTCGGCGCAGTAGGCGGCCCGAAATGGGATACAGGCGTTGATCCTTCAAAGCGTCCCGAAAAAGCACTCCTTAAAGTAAGAAGTGAACTCGGTCTTTTCGCAAATCTTCGTCCTACCAAAATGTTTAATCAGCTTAAAGGTGCGTCGCCGCTTAAAGAAACAGGTATTAAAGACGGTCTTGATCTCATGATCGTTCGTGAGCTTACAGGCGGTATATATTTCGGCGAGCATAAAACATTCGAGGTAGACGGCGAGACAGCCGCTTCTGATTTGATGTATTACACTGAGCACGAAATTGAGCGTATCGGCAGAGTGGCTTTTGAAACCGCACGCAAAAGAGGAAAGAAGGTTCATTCGGTAGATAAGGCTAATGTACTCGATTCTTCAAAGCTATGGAGAAAGGTTATGCATAGACTTGCAGAGGAGTACAGCGACGTTGAATACAGCGATATTCTTGTTGATAATACTGCTATGCAGCTTATCAGAAATCCCGGTCAGTTTGACGTTATAGTTACGGAGAATATGTTCGGTGATATTTTGTCAGACGAAGCAAGCATGCTTACAGGTTCTATTGGTATGATGCCGTCAGCAAGTCTTTCTTCGGGTACTCTCGGTATGTATGAGCCTATCCATGGTTCTGCACCCGATATTGCAGGTCAGAATATTGCAAATCCGCTTGGTACAATATTGTCTGCGGCTATGATGCTGCGTTACTCCTTTGATATGATAGAGGAGGCAGACGCTATTGAAAAGGCCGTTGACGAGGTTCTTACAGAGGGATACAGAACAGTTGATATTGCAGGCAAGGACGAGGGAATTACAAAGGTTTCATGCAGTGAAATGGGCGATCTTGTTTGCTCAAAGATCTAAGAAACCACAGATCTGCGATTTTGATGAGAGGGATGACTAAATAATATGTTTACGCTTGAAAATGTATATCAGGCTTCTTTTGTACTTAAAGATATTATCAGAAATACGGGACTTATCCATGCACCGAAAATAAACCCAGATGTAGATCTATACATAAAACCGGAAAACTTGCAGGTTACAGGTTCTTTTAAGGTAAGAGGTGCAGCTTATAAAATTTCACAGCTTACAATGGAAGAAAAGGCAAAGGGTGTTATTGCATGCTCGGCAGGAAATCATGCTCAGGGCGTTGCGTTGGCAGCACAGAGAAACAAAATAAAATCAGTTATCTGTCTGCCCGATATGGCGCCTATCTCAAAGGTTGAGGCTACACGTTCGTTCGGCGCTCAGATAGAGCTTGTAAACGGTGTGTATGATGATGCGTATAAACACGCATTAAAGCTTAAAGATGAATTGGGACTCACCTTTATTCATCCTTTTGATGATGAGTATGTAATTGCAGGTCAGGGTACTATCGCACTTGAAATACTCAACGATAACCCGAATGTAGAAGCTATTGTTGTACCTATCGGCGGCGGCGGACTTATTTCTGGTATCGCATATACGGTAAAAACACTTCGTCCTGATGTTAAGGTATACGGCGTTCAGGCAGCCGGCGCACCGTCAATGGTAAATTCAGTTAAAGAGGGCGGTATACTTACTCTCGACAGCGTTAAAACTATTGCAGACGGTATCGCAGTTAAGCAGCCCGGTCAGAATACATTTGACATTTGCAGCAAATATGTTGATGATATTGTTACCGTTACAGATGATGAAACGGCAACGGCTATTCTTACTTTAATGGAAAAGCAGCGCCTTGTTGCAGAGGGCGCCGGTGCGGTATCAGTTGCCGCTGTAATGTTTGACAAGCTGCCTGTTAAGGGTAAGAATACAGTATCTATCGTATCGGGCGGTAATATTGACGTAACGATACTTTCTCGTGTAATAGACAGAGGTTTGCTTAAATCCGGAAGATTGTGCAAGCTGTCTATCGCACTTACCGACAAGCCCGGTCAGCTCAGAGATATTTCGGCAATAATCGCAAGCTTCGGCGCCAATGTTGTTGCAGTAAACTATGAACACGCAGGCAAGGGTACTGATGTTAATAGCTGCATAATAAATCTTGAGCTTGAAACAAAGAATTCGCAGCATATCAAGCAGGTAAAAGAGGGCTTGACAAATCAGGGCTTTGTGTTAGTTTAATTACATTGAAAGTATAAATGATAATATAAATAAAAGTGAGGTAATAAAAATGGCAGAGAAGATTTACACAAAGAATGCACCGGACGCAATAGGTCCATATTCACAGGCTGTAAAAGTCGGCGGTTTTGTATTCACATCAGGTCAGATAGCAATAAATCCCGCAACAGGAAGTGTTGAGGCACAGGGCATAGAGGCACAAACAGAGCAGATCTGCAAAAACCTCAGCGCAGTTTTAGAGGCTGCCGGAACAAGTCTTGACAAGGCTGTAAAGACAGTATGTTTTCTTGCAGATATGAACGATTTTGCAGTATTCAATGAAGTATACGGAAAATACTTCACATCAAAGCCTGCACGTTCATGTGTTGCAGTTAAAACATTACCTAAAAACGTATTGGCAGAGGTTGAAGTAATAGCCGAAGCCTGATATAAATATATACGAAAGGAAGCAGCAAGCTATGAAGTTAAACGGTTCGGAGATACTTGTAAAGGTACTCTTGGAAAATGAAGTAGACACCGTTTTCGGTTATCCGGGCGGTGCGGTACTCAATATCTATGACGCGCTTTACAAGAATCAGGATAAAATAAAGCATTATACAACAGCGCATGAGCAGGGCGCATCTCATGCAGCAGACGGCTACGCAAGAGCAACGGGCAAAACAGGCGTAGTTCTTGCAACAAGCGGCCCCGGCGCTACAAACCTTGTAACAGGTATTGCAACAGCTTATATGGACAGTGTTCCTATGGTTGCAATTACAGGTAATGTAGGCATACCGCTTATCGGTCGTGACAGCTTTCAGGAGGTCTATATCACAGGTATAACTCTGCCCATTACAAAGCATAACTTTGTTGTAAGAAAAATTGAAGATCTGGCAGATACTCTCCGTCAGGCATTTAAAATTGCTATCAGCGGCAGACCGGGCCCTGTTCTGGTTGATATTCCAAAGGATATTACAGCAGCCGTTACAGAGTATGAGCCGCATCCAAAGCAGATTCCGGAGAAGAATCCTGTGTTCAAGCTCACAGATTTCGATGAGATAGTTGACGTAATAAACAATGCTCAGAAGCCTGTTATCTTCTTCGGCGGCGGTGTTAAAAACTCAAACGCAGGCAAGGTTATAGAGCGTATTATCAAAAAGGCTGATATCCCCGCAACTCATACAATGATGGCTTCGGGCGTTTTGCGTTACGATATGCCCGAAAACCTCGGTTTGCTCGGTATGCATGGTTCTGTTGCTGCAAATAAAACTGTAAGTCAGGCTGATGTAGTTATTGCAGTAGGCAGCCGTTTTTCAGACAGAGTTGCATTGGCGCCTTCAAAATTTGCACCGAACGCAAAGCTTATTCAGATAGATATTGACCAGAGCGAGATCGACAAGAACGTAAAGACAGACTACCACATTGTAGGCGAGGCTGAAGAAGTACTCACAAAGCTTGAAGAACGCATAAACGAAAACAAGCATGACGACTGGTTCAAACAGATCAACGAGTTTAAGAAAACTATTGCTTACACAGAGGGCGACGATAAACTCCACCCGAAAAAGGTTATGGATATTATCAGCGAGCTTGCAGGCGAGGACGGACTCTATGTAACAGATGTAGGTCAGCATCAGATGTGGGCAGCACAATATCTGCACCATGTTAAGGCTGAAAACTTCCTTACAAGCGGCGGTCTTGGTACAATGGGCTACGGCTACGGAGCAGCTATCGGAGCACAGATCGGCACAGGCAGAAAGCCGGTATTCCACATCACAGGTGACGGTTCTTTCCATATGAATATGAACGAGGCATGCACAGCAGCGTCATATAATTTGCCTGTAATTTCTGTTTGTCTTAACAATAGTGCTTTGGGAATGGTTAGACAGTGGCAGAAGATGTTCTACGGCAAGAGATACTCACAGAGTGAGCCGGACAGAAAAACAAATTATGTAAAGGTTGCTGAGGGCTTTGGCTTGAAGGGTTACTCCTGCAAAACAGAGGACGAGTTCAGAGCTGCTGTTGAAGACGCTATGAAGTGCGGCGGTCCTGCATGGATAGAATGTATCATAGACAGAGAAGAAAACGTTCTTCCGATGATCCCGAACGGCGGAACAGTTGACGATATGATCTGCGAATAAGGGGGAGCGAGTTATGAAAAAAACATATTTAAGTTTGCTTGTAGATAACCACGAGGGTGTACTCACAAGATTATCTTCACTGTTCGTTCAGCGTGGATTTAATATCGACAGTCTTACAGTTTCGGCAACAAACGATGAAACGCTTTCGAGAGTAACAATTGCCACATCAGGTGACGAAGAAGAAATAAAGCAAATTGTAAATCAGACAAAGAAGCTTTTTGAATACGAGGGTATTTTTGAGATTGATCCGCATGATAGTCTTATCAGAGAGCTTTTGCTTGTAAAGGTTGCGTGTGATTCTTCAAACAGAAGCGATCTGCTTGAAATTTCAGGTATTTACAAGGCAAAAATTATTGATGTATCTGTTGGCAGTATCGTATTCGAGGTAACAGGCAAGCCTGCGAAGCTTGATTCTTACATAGAGAATCTTAAAGATTACTGTATTCTTGAAATGTGCCGCACAGGTGCAACAGCATTGCAGAGAGGCGACGTGAAGTTGTCGAAGTGATTTACAGCACTAAAAAAATACAATAAAAGTTTTGCTTTTTGTTCGGGCACGCACGCGCTATCAGACAATAAAACCGAAGCTTTACAGCACGCGAACAAAGCTTTGGTGTTTTTGTTGTCAAATGTGATTAGCTTAAAAAATATCAGATAATTTCTTGCGGTACTCCCTCCGTAACGCCTGCGGCGTGCCGCCTCCCTCACGGAGGGAGAAAAAAACGTATAAAACCTAAGCCTCCCTCTTTGAGGGTGCGGTCTGCCGTTGGCAGACGTTGCCGAAGGCAGCAGCACGACCGAAGCGGCAGCGGAGACGGTGTCATAAAGTACGGTATGCGTACTTTATGACGGAGGGAGTATATATAATATATAAAAAACTAAAGTTAATGACATTGTGCCTCTGCACCCCGGAAAGCTTTAATTATTTAGTTCTTGAAAAATTAAATTAGGAGTGATTAAAATGCGCAGTGATAACGTAACTAAAGGCGTAGAACGTGCGCCTAACAGAAGCCTGTTTTATGCAATGGGCTATACAAAAGAAGAGCTTGAAAGACCTCTTATCGGCGTGGTATCCGCACATAGCGAGATAGTACCGGGACATTTTCATCTTGATAAAATAGCAGAGGCAGTTAAGGCAGGAATCCGTCTTGCAGGCGGTACACCTGTAATGGTGCCCTCGATCGGCGTTTGCGACGGAATAGCTATGGGACATATCGGCATGAAGTATTCTCTTGCTTCAAGAGAGCTTATTGCAGACTCCGTTGAAACTATGACAAATGCTCATCAGTTTGACGGTTTAGTGCTTATACCTAACTGTGATAAGATAGTTCCCGGTATGGTTATGGCAGCCGTAAGAATGAACATTCCTGCTGTTGTATGCAGCGGCGGTCCTATGCTTGCAGGTATCTATGACGGACAGGAAATTTCACTTTCTAAGATGTTCGAGGCAGTAGGTTCTTATAAAGCAGGCATAATTGACGAGTGCAAGCTTTCAGAGTGTGAACACGGCGCCTGCCCCGGCTGCGGATCTTGTGCAGGTATGTATACTGCCAACAGTATGAACTGCTTGTGTGAGTCTTTGGGTATCGCATTACCCGGAAACGGAACTATTCCGGCAGTATCCTCTGCAAGAGTTGCGCTTGCAAAGCATGCAGGTATGGCTATTATGAATCTTGTTAAGAACGATATAAAGGCTCGTGATATTATCAACGAAAAGTCTATTCGTAATGCACTTGCTTGTGATATGGCTCTTGGCTGTTCTTCAAACAGCGTGCTTCATTTGCTTGCTATTGCTAACGAGGCAGGCGTTCCGATAGACCTCAGCCTTTTCAACGAGATGAGCGAAAAAGTGCCGAATCTTTGTCACTTGGCACCGGCAGGTCCTACACATATGCAAGACCTTAATATGGCAGGCGGTGTTCCTGCTGTTCAGGCAGAGCTTGCAAAGAAAAATCTCTTAGACCTCAGCCTTATTACGGCAACAGGCAAAACAGTAGGCGAGAATATAGAGGGCGCATACGTTAAGGATACAAACGCTATCAGAACTATTGATAATCCTTACAGTCAGACAGGCGGTATTCAGATACTCTGGGGCAACCTTGCAGAAAATGGCTGTGTTGTTAAGAGAAGCGCTGTTGCACCTGAAATGCTTTGTCATAAAGGTCCGGCAAGAGTATTCAACAGCGAGGACGAGGCTATTGACGCTATCTATAAGTCAAAGATCGTTGACGGCGATGTTGTTGTTATCAGATATGAAGGTCCTAAGGGCGGTCCGGGTATGAGAGAAATGCTTAATCCCACAAGCGCACTTGCAGGTATGAAGCTTGATAAAACAGTTGCCCTTATTACTGACGGACGTTTCTCAGGTGCAAGCAGAGGTGCGTCTATTGGTCATGTATGTCCTGAGGCAGCCGACGGCGGTGTTATCGGTCTGGTAGAAGAAGGGGATATTATCAGTATTGATATTCCCAATGCAAAAATTACTCTTGAAGTATCAGACGAAGAACTTGCAAAAAGACGAGAAAACTATAAAGCTCCCGAACCGAATATTACATATGGCTGGCTCGGCAGATATTCAAAGCTTGTAAGCTCAGCGTCAAAGGGTGCTGTAATGAAGTCTTACGACGAAATATAAATCGGAGGATTTTAAGATGAGAAGAATTATTGCTTCGGCAATTATTACGGCGGCTTTGCTGTGCTGCTCAGGCTGTAAGTTGGAGGAGATCGCATTACAGCTTGTAAATGACGGCGAAGCAGTTTCATCACAGCAAAGCGTAGATGTTAATTCTCAGGTATCGTCAGCAGAGGGCGAAGATGTGCAGGACAGCGAGCAGACAGAAGCTGATACCACCTCAGAAAGCGACACTGAGAGTACGGCAGAAAGTACAGCAGAGAGTACAACAGAAAGTGCGGCAGAAAGTGCAGTTGAAAGTACGGTTGAAAGTACGGTTGAAAGTACAGCCGAAGACATTGATCCTTCTAAGCTTTATACATATGAGGGTGTTACAATACTATTGCCCGATGACTATAAAATCCAGAATGAAGAAAGCGCCACGGTTTATGCCGTACCGAATGATTATCCCGCAAAAGCAGAAAACATTGTGTTTGGCAAGGTTGACGGCAAGGTCTCAAAGATCACTGTTGATGAAGTAAACAAGACTTATCCCGAAACCTTTGAGGATTTCAGCGGTATTTCAGGAATAGACGAGTACCAAATAAACGGCTATGACGTTCAGAAATTCTCTTATACTATGGCTATGGAAGGAGTTACAATGCGTCAGACTCAGGTTATTTGTTATCTGAAAAACAAAACGATCATTGTAAACTTTACCGAAGCTGCCTCATCAGCGAAAAACGAAGGTCACGAAAGGGCAATAAATAGTATAAATATTCTATGATATTTATAAATAAACAGTCACATAAAGCAAGTAAATAACAAAAAATCCCTGTTAGTTTTAGAAATTAACAGGGATTTTATTCTGTATAATAATTATTATGCTCTATTTACAACAAAAATTTCAACGAAAAGCCTTAATATTATTAAAAAAGTATCAAAATTTCGATAATGACGTTATATTTTGCTCTAAGCGTTTGTAATTTCAACTTTTTTGTGTTAAAATAATAACGTGTTTATTATATTTTAATGAGAGGGGCATAATTTTATGATACAGGTAGCAGTAATGGGCCATGGTGTAGTTGGCAGCGGCGTGACCGAAATATTACTGAAAAATTCCGCCGAGATAGCCAAAAGGGTTCAGGACGAAATATACATAAAAAAAGTCCTGGATCTGAGAGAATTTCCCGACAGTCCTATCGCAGACCGCTTTACAAAGGATTTTTCCGAAATCGAAGATGACGAAGATATCAAAATTGTAGTTGAGGTTATGGGCGGCGTTGAACCGGCATACACTTTTGTTAAAAGCTGTTTGCTTAAAGGCAAAAGCGTTGTTACGTCAAATAAAGAGCTTGTCGCACAAAAGGGCGCAGAGCTTCTGAAGATCGCAAAGGAGAGAAATCTTAACTTCTTGTTTGAGGCAAGCGTCGGAGGCGGTATTCCGATAATCAGACCGCTTAACCAGTGTCTTGCAGCCAACAATGTTGAGGAGATCGACGGTATTCTCAACGGCACTACAAACTTTATTCTTACAAAAATGATAAAAGATTCCATGTCGTTTGAGGACGCTTTAAAGCTCGCTCAGGATCTTGGCTATGCTGAGAGAAATCCTGCCGCAGACGTTGAGGGACATGACGCTTGCAGAAAGATTTGTATTCTTGCGTCTATGATATTCGGAAAGCATGTATATCCCAAAGGCGTACACACCGAGGGTATTACAAAGGTAACGCTTGACGACGTAGGATACGCCGAGGCATGGGGCGGCGTTATAAAGCTTATCGGTTCTGTAAAGCAGAATAACGGCAAACATCAGATATTGGTAGCTCCTATGTTTGTGCCGGCAATAAGTCAGCTTTCTTCTGTTGATGATGTTTTCAACGCTATTCTTGTAAAGGGCGATTCTACCGGCGAGGTAGTATTCTACGGTAAGGGCGCAGGCAAGCTGCCTACTGCAAGTGCTGTTGTTGCAGACGTTATGGACTGCGTAACAAACATTGACCGCCGCAGAAATATTTTCTGGGAGGATTCGTCAAACGAAACCATTATGCCCTTTGAGGATACGGCTTATTCTATGTATGTTCGTGTTTTTGCCGTTAATAAAGCAGAAGCATGTGTAAATGTATCAAATTTGTTCGGTGAGTGCAATGCTATCGAAAAGGATAACACACCCGAAAATGAATTTGCATTTGTTACTCCCGTGATGAAGTATTCCGACTTTGAAAAGGCTTGCAAGTCTTTGGAAAAAGAGGGCTGCAAGATATTGTCAACAATTAGAATTGCAGATTTTTAATAAGGTTTTGATTATATGATAAAAATAGAGATTCCCGCTACAAGCGCAAACTTAGGCTCAGGCTTTGACTGTCTGGGCGTTGCGCTGAATATGTATAACTATGTATGGATGGAGGAGGCAGACGAGATCGACATATCATCAAAGGATGATGTTGTTGTTCCGACAGACGAATCTAACCTTATATACTGGTCTGCCGAAAGACTTTACAGCGAATGTGGAAAAAAATTGCCCGGACTTAAAATAATACAGGAAAACAATATTCCCATGACAAGGGGATTGGGCAGTTCGTCAGCCTGTATAGTTGCAGGTCTTGTAGGTGCTAACCGCTTTTTGGGCAGTCCGCTTACAAAGCATGATCTTGTAAACCTTGCCTGTAAGATCGAAGGGCACCCCGATAATACCACGCCTGCGCTGCTCGGAGGCTTGGTTACCGCTGCAATGGAGAATGGTCATGTATACAGCGTGAGTGTGCCTGTTGCGAAAAATATCAGGTTCGGAGTGTTAATTCCACCGTTTGAGCTTAAAACAGAGGTTGCAAGAAAAGCGCTTCCTAATGAGTATTCAAGAGATAATGCGGTTTATAATCTGTCACGAAGCTCACTTATGACAGCTGCACTTTTTTCAGGCAGTCTGGAGAATCTGAGGGTAGCCGTTCAGGATAGTATTCATCAGCCGTATCGTAAAAAGTTTATCAGCGGAGTTGAAACTGTTTTTCGTATGAGCTATGAATTAGGCTCTTACGGTACGTATATAAGCGGTGCGGGACCGTCAATTATCGCTATTATTGACGATAAACTTGAAGATACATTTAATCGTTATGCTATACATCATCTTGAAAGCAAGGGAATAAAAGATTGGCAGTTTCACCTATTGACAGCAGATGATGAAGGTGCTAAAGTTTATATTGAATGAGTTTTAGAACTGTACAGAATTTTCTATACAGAACACAGTCGAAAAGACTTGAGAAGGAGTTTTTATAATGAGTTTGATCGTACAGAAATTCGGAGGCAGCTCGGTTGCAAATGCCGAGCGAGTATTCAACGTTGCAAGGATCGTTACAGACACCTACAAGCAGGGCAATAGCGTAGTAGTTGTTGTTTCTGCACAGGGTGATACAACAGACGATCTTATCGCAAAGGGCAACGAGATCAACCCCAATGCATCAAAGAGAGAAAAGGATATGCTGCTTGCTTCTGGCGAACAGATCTCAATTGCTCTGCTTGCAATGGCTATTGAGAAGCTGGGTTATCCTGTTGTATCGCTTTTGGGCTGGCAGGCAGGTTTTCAGACCTCGTCGGCTTATACAAGCGCACGTATAAAGAGAATTATCCCCGACAGAATACAGAAGGAGCTTGACAAGAAGAATATTGTTGTTGTAGCAGGCTTCCAGGGTGTAAATAAATATGATGATGTTACCACACTCGGCAGAGGCGGTTCAGATACAAGCGCAGTAGCAATTGCGGCAGCAATGCACGCAGACCTGTGTCAGATTTACACAGACGTTAAGGGCGTTTATACGGCAGATCCGAGAAAGGTTGCCAATGCAAGAAAGCTTGAAACTATTTCTTATGATGAAATGCTTGAGCTTGCCACACTCGGCGCACAGGTGCTTAATAACCGTTCGGTAGAAATGGCTAAAAAATATAATATTGAATTAGAGGTACTTTCAAGCTTGGAGAAAGAGCGCGGTACTATTGTTAAGGAGGCAACAAAAATGGAGAAAATGTTGATAAGCGGTGTAGCAAAGGATACAGAGGTAGCAAGAGTTTCTATAATCGGTCTGCCCGATAGACCGGGCCTTGCATTCAAGGTATTCTCAAAGGTATCAGCCGCAAACATTAATGTTGATATCATTCTTCAGTCGATAGGCAGAGACGGCACAAAGGATATTACATTCACCGTTGCACAGGATAAGGCAGACGAAGTAGAGGCTATTCTTAAGGATTATCTCTTGCCGCAGGGTGTTAAAGAAGTATCCACAGATAAGAGCGTAGCAAAGGTATCTATCGTAGGCGCAGGTATGGAGAGCCACGCAGGTGTTGCAACAAAGATGTTCGAGGCTTTGTATGACGCACAGATCAATATCAGAATGATCTCTACAAGTGAGATCAAGGTATCTGTACTCATTGACGAGGCTGACGCTGATAAGGCTGTAAAGGCTATTCACGAGAAGTTCTTCGATTAATACGTCAGTACCAACAGATAATATAATCACAAAAATTAAAACCGCCGAAAGGCGGTTTTTTTGATTTAATGATAATAGTATCTCAGCAGGTCTTATAAACAAGAACAGCAAATTCAATTTCAGTTTTAAGATAATCAAGCTTTTCGATTTTCTCTTGATCCGTTCGTGATGTTTTGTAAAAATACGGAGTCATCTTAAAAAGATTCATAATATCGGTACTATGTTCAAGCTCTAAAGTGTATTTTATTTCGTTATTTTCAATCAGACGAAAGCCGGAAAGGGTGAGATCCTCTGCTTTGTTTTTATAAGGGATATCATATATAGCACGCTTTAATCCCAAAAGATGATTTTCAAGCGGTACTGCACGTATCAGTATACCGCCGCTTTTTAATACACGGGAAAATTCATCAGGAAATACGGGCGCAAAAATACTGAGTAAAAAATTAAAGGAGTTATTGCCCACGGGTAAATTTGAACTGCTTGCTGCTGCAAGGTGTATGTCTTTTGTGCGCTTTGCGCCGAAAATCAAGGCTTCCTTTGAAATATCTGTGCCGTATATATCGGCATTAGAAAACCTATGTTTAATGTCTGAGGTATAGTAACACTCACCGCAGCCGCAGTCGAGCAAAGAAAAATAAGTGCTTTCAGCGTTATCTGCAACAGCGGTACAAATACCGTTTAATAAAGGCTCGTAGAAGCCGCCGTCAAGAAAATCGCGTCTTGCTTTTATCATAAGCTTATCGTCGCCGTGACGTTTTTTTGACGATTTTTGCGACTGTAAAAGATTTACATAACCTTGCTTTGCTATGTCATAGCTGTGATTATTTTCGCATACAAGGGCGTTGTCCTTTTTGCTGAGTACGCATTTGCATACGGGGCATATAAATTTAATCATAGTTTTATTCGATCTCCATTATCATAACCGCAAAATGCCGTCCGCTAACAAAAACCGCCGTCAACGCCAAGCACCTGACCGGTAATAAAATCTGCGCCGCTTCCTGCTAAAAATGCGGCGGCTTTTGCTATGTCTTTCGGTGTGCCAATGCGCCCCAAAGGTGTTTCGTCTGCCAATTGAGAGATAGTTTCTTCGTCAAGCTCATTTGTGAGCATATCAGTCATAATACAGCCGGGCGCTATGCAGTTTACGGTAATGTGTGAGGGCGCAACCTCTTTTGCAAGAGCCTTGCTCAAGCCGATAATGCCCGCTTTTACAGCGGAGTAGTGTACCTCGCAAGAAGCGCCCACGCTGCCCCATACAGAAGAAATGTTTATTATCTTTCCACTTTTGCGGCGTATCATATACGGCAGAACGCTTTGACAACAGTTGAATACACCGCCTAAATTTACGCTTAACATTTTATTCCAGTCATCAGCGGTAATATCGGTAAATAGCTTTTGCTGTGCAATTCCTGCATTGTTTACAAGCACGTCTATCTTGCCGAATTGCTTAACTGCAAATTCGATCATACCGTCAACCTCTGTGCGGTCTGATACGTCGCATTTGTATGTATACCCTGTGCCGCCGTTTTTTTGAATATCTTCAAGTATTTTTTCGGCGTTGTGCTTTGAGCTGTTGTAATTGATGATAACACTAAATCCGCAAAGGGCGAGCTCTTTTGTAATAGCCGCCCCTATACCTCTTGACGCACCTGTGACAACGGCGCATTTAATATTACTCATTAACAAGCACCTTTTCAATTTCCGAAACGTACATTCTGTGGTAGTCGTCACCGTGATAATTTGCAAGAATACTCTTGTCGAGCGCTCCGGCTTCGCATAGATCCTGAACATACATTTTTCTGCAAACCAGCACAAGACGAGCCTGTGAAAAGTAGGGAGCTTTTTCATCAAATACGGGTGTTAAGCCTGTTTGCGCTGCCTTGTCAATATCTCTGCCCGATTTTGTGCCGCACAGCTTCAATGCGGCTCTGTACTCGTCGGGGTATGCCGA
This sequence comes from Clostridia bacterium, assembly GCA_017402845.1. Taxonomy (GTDB): domain Bacteria; phylum Bacillota; class Clostridia; order Oscillospirales; family Acutalibacteraceae; genus RUG592. The sequence goes on along the minus strand of JAFPLH010000092.1, from coordinate 6,381 downwards.
CATTGTGTAGTACTCACAGCTTTCGAGAAACTCATAAGTATATCTTTGAGGACGTATAAAGGTGTATACAACGGGTTTGTTCCAGAGTATACCTACACCGCCCCACGAAACTGTCATAGTGTTGCAGTTCGTTTCATCTCCGGCGGTAACAAGCATCCATTCTTTGCCGATAGTGCTTATCATATTTTCGTTAAGTTCAAATGCGTTTAGTTCTTTCATAAGAAAAAAATCCTTTCTATAATAAAAAATTAACATAATTTATAAAAAAATATGCTCTGTTTACTTGAAAAAATCATTATAATTTATTATACTATATTTGTATGCGGGTGTAAAGCGTATTTTGCGGATTATACCGCTATATTGCAAGTTTATGCAGTGGATTATTATAATATTCATAAAAACTAAAAAATATTTGAATAATTATGCAGAAAACACTTGATTTTTTGCATAAAAGGTGTATAATGATATCGTTGTTAAAACTTAGCACGGATAAATTAACATTTCGGAGGAATATATCATGGCTAAAAAAGAAATTAAAAAAGTTGTTCTTGCCTATTCCGGCGGACTTGATACATCAATTATTATCCCTTGGCTCAAAGAGAACTACAACAATTGTGAGGTTATCGCTGTAAGCGGTGACGTTGGTCAGGGAACAGAGCTTGACGGTCTTGAAGAAAAGGCTATTGCAACAGGCGCTTCAAAGCTTTATATTGAAGATCTTAACAAAGAATTTGTTGAAGAATTCATCTGGCCTACACTCAAAGCAGGCGCAGTTTATGAGAATAAGTATCTTTTGGGTACTTCATTTGCAAGACCTATTATTGCAAAGAGAATTGTTGAGATCGCAAAGGCAGAGGGCGCTGACGCTATTTGTCACGGCTGCACAGGTAAGGGTAACGATCAGGTTCGTTTTGAGCTTACTATCAAGGCTTTCGCTCCTGATATGGAGATAATCGCTCCTTGGAGAACATGGGAGTTCAAGAGCCGTGAGGACGAGATCGCTTATGCAGAGGCAAAGAATATTCCTCTTAAAATAAATAGAGAAACAAACTATTCAAAGGATAAGAACCTTTGGCACTTGTCACACGAGGGACTTGACCTTGAAGATCCCGCAAACGAGCCTATGTACAACAAAGAAGGTTTTCTGGAGCTTGGAGTATCTCCTGAACAGGCTCCCGATGTACCTACTTACGTTACGATCTCCTTTGAAAAGGGCGTTCCGGTTGCAGTTGACGGCGAAAAGCTTGAGGCAGCAGATATTGTTAAGAAGCTCAATAAGCTTGGCGGTGAAAACGGCATTGGTATTGTAGATATGGTTGAAAACCGTCTTGTTGGCATGAAGGCAAGAGGTGTTTACGAAACTCCGGGCGGTACTATTCTTTATGCCGCACACGCAAAGCTTGAAGAAATCTGCCTCGACCGAGATACTTTACACTATAAGCAAAATGTTGCAAACCGTTTTGCAGAGCTTGTATACTTCGGTCAGTGGTACACACCGCTCAGAGAAGCTCTTTCAGCTTTTGTTGACTCAACTCAGCAAACTGTTACCGGCGACGTTAAGTTCAAGCTCTATAAGGGCAATATCATAGACGCAGGCGTTACTTCTCCGTATTCTCTCTATGATGAAGACATCGCTACCTTCGATGAGGACGAGGTTTACGATCAGAACGATTCCGCAGGATTCATCAACTTGTTCGGTTTGCCGATAAAGGTTCAGGCAAAGAAAAAGGGTTATTAAAGTTCAAAATGCGCCAAAAACCAAAAAATAAAGTTTTCGCTCAAGCCTTTTTAAAAAGGCTTGCAGGGGTGTGGGGACAGCGTTCCCACAATCGCCGCAGGCGCGCTCCGGCCCTTTTGAGGGTGAATTTCAAAAACAGTCTAAACGACTGTTTTTGAAAGAGGGGGCATTTTGGCAGAAAATGCCCCTAACCTATGGTTTAAGCAAAAGTCGCCCCGCCGCGCCAAGGCGGCGCAGTACAGGATGATGACAATATGATCATAAGTACCATTATTTTTTGCACAATCTGAATTTTTTAACCCGATAATATATTTGTGGGAGGGTGTTATTCGCCCTCCCGTAAAGTGTTTTTTACAGAGTTTTATAATAATTCCAATAGCGAAAAATAAACGTAATTCTGGGAGGTTCGGTTTATATGCAGTTATGGAAAGGAAGATTCCAAAAAGCATTAAGCAAAACAACAAACGATTTCAACTCGTCAATTTCATTCGACAGCCGAATGTATAAAGAAGATATTGAGGGCAGTATCGCACATTCTGCAATGCTTGGAAAATGCGGTATAATCTCGCAGGACGAGGCAGACGCTATCGGGCAGGGCTTAAAGGGTATTCTCGCAGATATAGAAAACGGTACTCTTAAAATTGATCCCGAAGCTGAGGATATACATACATTTATCGAGGGTGAGCTTACAGCACGTCTGGGCGATACAGGAAAAAGACTTCACACGGCACGCAGCAGAAACGATCAAGTAGCAGTTGACATCAAGCTGTACCTTAAAAAGCAGGTTGACGAGGTTTCGGCACTTGTTAAAGGTCTTATCGAGGTTATCTGCAATAAAGCTTATGAAAACGCAGAAACGGTAATGCCCGGATATACTCACCTGCAAAGAGCGCAGCCTATAACCTTTGGTCATCATTTAATGGCGTACGCTGAAATGCTTTTGAGAGATCTTTCAAGACTTGACGACTGCAAAAAGCGTATGGACGTTATGCCCTTGGGCAGCGGTGCGCTTGCGTGTACAACATATCCCATTGATCGTATGTATACGGCGTCTTTGCTTGATTTCGCAGATGTTACTCACAACAGCCTTGACGGTGTTTCAGACAGAGATTTCTGCATAGAACTGACTTCTGTATTGTCAATAATTATGGTTCACCTTTCACGTTTTTCAGAGGAGATCATACTCTGGTGCAGTCATGAGTTTAAGTTTATCGAGCTTGACGACGCATTTTCAACCGGTTCAAGCATAATGCCGCAGAAGAAAAATCCTGATATTGCGGAGCTTGTAAGAGGAAAATCGGGCAGAGTTTTCGGAGATCTCACAACGCTTCTTACCGTGATGAAGGGAATAGCACTTGCATACAACAAAGATATGCAGGAGGATAAAGAAGCTGTATTTGATGCAATAGATACTGTGAAAATGTGCTTGACGGCATTCACACCAATGCTTGATACTATGACTGTGCTTCCGCAGAACATGCGCAAGGCAGCCGCAGGCGGATTTATCAACGCAACAGATTGTGCAGACTATCTTGTTAAAAAAGGTCTGCCGTTCAGAGATGCATACAAGGCAACAGGCGAGCTTGTTGCAAAGTGCTTAGAGCTTGACTTAACGCTTGAAACTCTGCCGCTTGACGAGTACAAAAAGATATGCGATATATTTGACGAGGGAGTATATACAGCTATCGGTCTGGAAAAATGCGCATACGAACGCTCACCGATAGGAGGTCCGAATCCCGACAACGTAAGACGAGAAGTCGAGAGAGTACTGAAAGAAGTTAGTTACACAAAAGAATATCACGTTACATAGCATTTTGACAATAACGGCAGTTTAATTTCCAAAGTCTGTAATTATGAATTAGTCAAAAAGTCTAACAATTAAAGTTTTTGCGTCGCTTTTTTCAAAAAGCGACCGGATTCCAAAGGCAGAGCCTTTGGCGGGTTTTAAGGGCGGAGCCCTTAACGATATAGTGATTATAAAGGAAAAAGAAAGAGGACATCAAAAATGAATATAAAAGTAGGAATAGTAGGTGCAACAGGCTATGCAGGCGCAGAGCTTGTAAGACTTATAAACGCACACCCGAACGCAGAGATCGCCGCAGTAAGCTCTGTTTCGTTCGAGGGTAAAAAGCTCAGTGAGGTCTATCCCTCATACTTCGGTATAAACGATATGGTATGCGAAAATGCAGACGCAGTTGTAGAAAAGAGCGACGTTATCTTTGCCGCACTTCCTCACGGACTTTCTCAGGAGCTTGGTTCAAAATGCATTAACAACGGAAAAGCATTTATAGACCTCGGCGCTGATTTCCGTCTGGAGAGCGAAGAAGAATACAAAGAGTGGTACGGCGGCGAATTTAAGGACAAAGAACTTCATAAACAAGCCGTTTATGGACTTCCCGAATTTTTCAGAGAAAAAATAAAAACAACAAAGCTTATTGCAAATCCCGGTTGTTATACAACTTGCGTACCCCTTGCGCTTGCTCCTGCCGTTGTAAACGGTCTTATCGAAATGACGGGAATAATCGCAGACTGCAAAAGCGGTGTTACCGGCGCCGGCAGAGGTCTTTCACAGGGTACACACTACCCCGACTTGAACGAGGGCTTCCACCCCTACAAGGTAGCCGCACACCGTCATACTCCCGAAATTGAACAGACTCTTTGTAAGCTCAGCGGTCTGAATGACGTTAAAATTACGTTTGTTCCGCACCTGCTGCCCGTAAACAGGGGTATTCTCGCAACGTGCTACGCAAAACTTAAAGAGGGCGTTACAAAAGAGCAGATAAGAAAAGCTTACGAGGAGTACTACAAAGACGAAACATTTGTAAGACTTCTGCCAGACGGCAAGGCTGCAGATATACATAATATAAAGTACTCGAATTTCTGTGATGTTTCTGTATTCACCGATGAGCGTACAGGAACTTTTATCGCCGTATCTGCCATTGATAATATGGTGAAAGGTGCGGCAGGTCAGGCTATACAGAATATGAACATTATTTTCGGCTTAGATGAAACGACAGGTCTTACTATGACTCCGCCGGCATTCTAAGCAAAAGGATTGAGATATATGAATTTTATTGAAAACGGCACGGTTACTTCACCTGTGGGCTTTAAGGGCGCAGGTATTTGCGGCAGCGTTAAACCGTCCAATACCACAAAAAAAGATATTGCACTCATTTCAAGTGATGTTTTGTGCAATGCCGCAGCAGTATTTACAAAGAATCTTGTTAAAAGCTCAGCTATTATCGTAACACAAAGAAATCTGCAAAACGGAAAAGCTCAGGCTGTTGTTGTGAATTCAGGCAACGCAAACACCTGTAATGCAGACGGCGAAGAAAAGGCTGAAAGAATGTGTTCTCTTGCGGCGCAGTATTTAGGCATTGACAAAAATGATGTTATTGCAGCCTCAACAGGCGTTATCGGTCAGCCGCTGCCTATTGAACCGTTTGAAAAAAGTATTCCTGTGCTTGCAGAGAATATGAGCGAAAACGGCGGTACAGACGTAGCCGAAGCTATTATGACTACCGATACGGTAAAAAAAGAAGCCGCTGTACAAGTTGAGATAGACGGCAAAACAGTTACTATCGGCGCTGTTGCAAAGGGCAGCGGTATGATACATATAAATATGGGCACAATGCTCAGCTTTGTTACAACAGACGCAGCAGTATCAGCAGAAATGCTTAAAGCCGCACTTGTTGAGGCTGTCGAAAAAAGCTATAATATGGTATCGGTTGACGGAGATACTTCAACAAATGATACACTTGCTATTATGGCTAACGGTCTTGCGGGCAATAATGAAATTGTATGCAGAGATAGTAACTATAAAATTTTTACGCAGGCTTTGACAGAGCTTTGTAAAACAATGGCTAAAAAGCTTGCAGCAGACGGCGAGGGCGCAACAAAGCTGCTTGTTTGTAGTGTGAACGGAGCCAAAACAGATATAGACGCAAAGGGTGCGGCAAAGTCGGTAATATGCTCAAGTCTTGTAAAAGCTGCTATGTTCGGTTCAGACGCAAACTGGGGCAGAGTGCTTTGCGCTATTGGATATTCCGGCTGTGACATAGATGTATCAAAGGTTGACGTATCGTTTATATCAAAGGCAGGAAAAGTTGACGTTTGCAAAAACGGCGCAGGAATTGAGTTTGACGAGGATATAGCAAAGACTGTATTAAGCGAGAACGAAATAACAATAGATATTCTTCTTAACGACGGCAAAGGCAGCGCCGAAGCTTACGGCTGTGACCTTACCTATGACTATGTGAAGATAAACGGAGATTACCGCACATAATTTAATTCGTCATGCGTAATGCAGACTGTGCAAAAACCAACAAATAAGTTTTCGGTCAAGCCTTTTTCAAAAGGCTTGCGGGGTTCTAAGGGGCAGCGAGTTTTGGCTGCCGCTTCGGTCGGTGCTGTTGCCTTCGGCAACGTCTGCCAACGGCAGACCGCACCCTCAAAGAGGGAGACGAAAAAGCCGCAGGCGTGACGGAGGGAGTACTGCAAGAAACTATCTGATATTATTTCTAAAGTTCATGGTTAACGGGGAATAGCAGGGCGAAAGTGCTTTAAATCCTATTATAGAGGGAGAAAACAAAAAATGAATATTTCTAATGCCGAAAAGGCTCATATACTTGTTCAGGCTTTGC
>JAFPLH010000091.1 GCA_017402845.1 Clostridia bacterium | reverse complement strand
CGGAGCAGGAGTAAACTCAGGAGCAGGAGTAAACTCAGGAGCAGGAGTAAACTCAGGAGCAGGAGTGAATTGCGGCTGTGAAGGAGTATAAGGAGCCGGTTTTGTTGCCGGTGTATATGGTGCCGGTTGTGTCTTAGGTGTCGGAGCAGGCTTGTTATCAGTCGGCTTTCTGAATGATGGGAAAGCAAATGACGGCTTCTTTTCAAATGCAGACTTAGATAATGAGTCAAACTTCAAGAAAGAAGAAGTCTTTTGCGGCTTAGGTGCAGGCTTTGCAGGGGGAGTATTCGGTACACCGAATTCAAATGAAGCGGCTGTATCAGACTGCTTAGGCTGTGCGTCAAACTCGTATGTAGGAACACCGCCGACAGGCTGTGCGGAGGGTGCAGCAAAATCAAAAGCAGGAGCTGTGCTTGCCGGCTGTGATATCGGCTCGTCAGCAGGCTTTGACGGAATGTTAAACTCAAAAGAAGGTGCAGCTTCGACCGGCTGTGATATCGGCTCATCAGCGGGCTTTGACGGAACATTAAACTCAAATGAAGTTGTTGCTTCAACGGGCTGTGATATCGGCTCATCAGCGGGCTTTGAAGGAACATTAAATTCAAATGAAGTTGTTGCCGCAACAGGCTGTGACAAAGGCTCGTCAGCAGGCTTTGCGGCTGCTTCTTCAACTGAAGCAGCTTCTGCAGCAGGCTCTTGTACAGGGGAAACAGTTTCTTTAGCTTCTTCTACAACGGGAGCAGTTACCTTTACTGTCGGTTTGTCTTTGAATACAAACGGCTCATCTGTTTTTTCTACATTAAGACCGTCAACAAGATCTTGGTCATAGTTAGCTTTTATACCATTAAGAATAGTCTTGTTCATAATAAAGCCTAATGTAGAGGGGTTTATAATAAAGTGAGTAGCGTCTGTATACTCTGCAATAAGTCTTGCGTCTATAACATACAGACCTTTGAACGGCATACCAACGCTTCTTGCCTCGGAGAAGTCTGTAAATACAGGACAGAATTTAGCATAGCCGTCTGTGATAAGCAAAGGCTTGAACTCGTCTAAATTCTCTCTTGTGATCTCTGTGATATCATCATCAAGCGCATAAGTATAAACTTTATTGCCTAAGAAAGAAGCAGCGATAGTTTCACGCAGTTCGTCGTCTTTTCTCTGCATAAAGTTCAGTATCTTAAAGTAAAGCTTAGGTGCGATTACACCCTCTGATTTAACATGCTCGTCAAAATCTTCGGGAGCGTAGATATGCTCTTTATCACCGTTTACAATGATCTTTTTCAGACCGAATCTCTTAAGATCATCAAAGAATTCGCCCTTGTCGTCAACAGCGGTTGCGGCTGTATCATCAACTGCAATTTCGGCAGTACGCTTCATAGTGCATACGTTTACGCAGAATTCGTCGTCAAGATACGGATAGTTTGTAACGGTGGAGTATGTGCAGTAAAGCACATCAGCGGCTACAACGTCGTCAATAACCTTCTTGATCGGATCAACAGGCGTTGTGTCGAGCTTTTCTTTTATAAGTGTATTAAGACAATCAGAGCAGAAGTTGCGGTTATCAAAGAGGAAAAGATCAGATTCCTTGTATTCCTTTGTACAAATAGTACATTTAGCTGTTCTGCCTGAGTTGGGGCGCTTTCTCTTGGGTGCTTCGCCTGCGCTGCTCGGTGCAACAGGAGGCATATTTGTCTTTGTAGATGTTGTAGCAACGGCTGCTGTGGGCGCATTTGTCTTTCTTGTAATAACATAATCGTAATCTGCGCCTGTTTCGTCCTTTATAACTTCAACCGTAAAGTTCTGCGGTGTTCTCTTGAAGTTCTTCCAGAAGTTAAGCTCACGCAGCTCTATCGGTACGATCATACCGTTTACGATCTTATAAGTTTTTCCGGCTCTCGTATCGTTGTATATCTTGCAGTACTGATTCTCAACAGTAAGCTTAGTATACTCGTTTTCTACAAACTTTATTCTGTCCTTTTTCGGTCCTTTGAGGGTAGATGTCTTTACATCGTCCTTGCCGGCTGCCTTCGGTGCGGGTGCGTCTTTCTTGGCTGCTGCCGGTGCTGAAGCGTCAGAAGCTGCTGAAGCCGGAGCAACATAAGGTGCAGCCTTCTGTACTTCGGGTGCAGGAGTAAGAGAACCGTCCTCGTTTACCTTAGAGATCTTGCAGTCGTACATCTTACCGGTTGAATCCTTGAATACTTCAAGTGCAAAGCCCTGAGGATTCTTTTCTCTGTTCTTCCAGAAATTCATCTCACGCTGTTCGATCGGTATCTTCTTCTCGTCGATTATCTTAAATGTTCTGCCTGCACGCTTGTCAATATAGAATGCAGCGTAATCGTTTTGAAGAATAAGCTCGGTAGTATCGTCTTTAGTAAACGGTACTCTGTTTGTCGGTGCAGTACCGATAGTTTCTTTTACCTTCGGTGTGCGAGCTTTTCCGCCGCCTGCGCTGTGAGCAGCTTTGTTAAGAGCCGGTGCGGGAGGTGTAACTCTGTTTGCAGCCGGTGCAGGAGGTGTAATTCTGTTTGCAGCCGGTGCGGGAGGTGTAACTCTGTTTGCAGCCGGTGCGGGAGGTGTAACTCTGTTTGCAGCCGGTGCGGGAGGTGTAACTCTGTTTGCAGCCGGTGCCGGTGCGTCAGGTTTGCTTGTAACGGCAGGGGCAGTATCATCTGTCTGATTTTTAGAGATCTTATAATCGTAGATCTTGCCTGCGCGATCTTTTACGATCTCAACTATAAATTCATTGGGGCGTCTTTGATGATTCTTCCAGAAATTAACTTCTCTTTGATCTATCGGAACCATAAAGCCCTCAATAACCTTAAATGTTCTGCCTGCACGAGTATCGTTGTATATCTTGAAATAGTTGTTTGAGAACATTTCTTTATATGTATCGGCAGGCTCAAAAGCGATTCTTGAAGCCTTCTCGCTGTCCTCGATAATCGTTTCAATAGGCTGATTTCCTCTTTGTGCACGTGCGGCAGGTGCAGCCTTCGGTGCAGGAGGCGCAGCTCTGTTAGAACCCGGAGCAGGTGGAGCAGGGGGCGCTGCTCTGTTAGAGCCCGGAGCAGGGGGCGCTGCTCTATTGGAGCCCGGAGCAGGCGGTGCCGGTCTGTTTGCACCAGGAGCAGGCGGTGCCGGTCTGTTTGCACCCGGAGCAGGAGCGTCACCCGGTTGTGCGGCTCTTGATATTTTGTAGTCGTACACCTTGCCGGCGGAATCACGCTCGATCTCAACCTTAAAGTTGTTCTTGTTTCTCTCACGAGCTTTCCACATATTCACGTCTTTTTGGTCAGTGGGCACGATCATGCCGTCGATAACTTTAAAAGTTCTGCCGGCTCTCGTGTCGTTATACATTTCAAAATAATCGTTTTTAAACATGAGCTTTGTTGTATCGTTTGGCTCAAATTTAACTCTGTCATTTGCATTTTTACTGTCTTTAGTAAAGTCTGGCATCAGAATCACTCCTTTAATAAAAATTTTACTATATTTCAAATATTTTTTCAATACATTTTATAACATTTTTGGAGTATTTTTTAAAAAAATATTATTATTCAACACATAACGAACTGAACGATTCGCAATATTGCTTAAAGGTACGGGGTAATAATTGGTATAATTGTACAATGTGTGATAGGGCGTAAAAATTAAAAGTAAATAACTGCCGCAAAGAAGCTTGACATAACAGTTTTATGGTTATTATAATAGAGGTATAAATAGTATATTCAAGTGCGGAGGTGTACCGTTTGCAGCAGGAGTTTGAAACAATATACAGAGAGTATTATGGCAGTATAAATAAATTTCTGATAAAGCTTTGCGCAGACAGTACGCTTGCAGAGGAGCTGACGCAGGAGACCTTCTATCGTACATTTTTGTCGCTGCACAGATTTCAGGGCAAGAGCAGTATATATACGTTTATCGTATCAATAGCGAAGCACACGTATTACAAGTATATGCGAAAGAGCAAGCCTGTTATGCCTTATGACGAGATAGACGAACACTCATATTCACAGCAAAGTCACGCAGGCGGCGATCCCATATACATATATGAAAAGAAAGCTGAAAAATACGCACTCAGAAGAATGATAGACGCACTTCCCGAAAAATACAGAGATGTTATACTCTACCGCATATATGCCGAAATGAGCTTTGAACAGGTGGCACAGGCAATGAATATAACCGAAAACTCGGCTAAGGTGCTTTTTCACAGAGCAAAAAAGAAATTGTCGGAGGAACTGAAAAATGAAGATTACTTGTAATTTAGCTATGGATCTTGTAGATGTATATACAAATTCGGCTGCAAGCGACGAAACAGTAAAAATTGTTAAGGAGCATTTGCATGAATGTCCTGCCTGCCGCAAATACTACGCCGATTATAAAAAGGAGCTTAGCGGCAGCAATAAGCACAAGCCGGTATTCAAAGCAGAGCTTTCTTCCGGATTGCCGGAGGAGCTTTTAACACAGGGCATAGAGCAATTGTCAAAGCGGCTGAGAGTAAGACGCACTGTGAGAGGTATCACAAGCGCGGCAGTTTTTATAGGAACTGTGGCGCTTCTTTTAAAGGAGTTTATCTATAATAAGAATAAGAACTGAATTTGTGTGATTTTCACATAATTTTGATTGAAAATTTAACCTATATAGAAATGCCAAAAAATCAAAATCATGTTGCAATTAAATTTATAATTTGTTATAATAATCAAAGAGGTGGTAACCATGAGCAATATAATTTTTAATAAATCGGTAGAATTTCTTGCACAGATCGCACTGTTTAACGAGGCATATTCAAAATCGGGCTTAGATGAAACAATTTCAAAAAGACTGCTTGACGCAGCATCCGACATGGGTACGCATATCAATAAATCTGTTTACGGTGACGATAAAGCTGATTTTAACGAACATCTGCAAGAGGCTCTCAAATGCTCGGTTGAGTGCGTATATCTGCTGAAAACATTAAGTTCTATGAATTTGTTTCCTTATGACTATGTATATCTTATTACACTGCTGCAAGATATCAAGAATGTTTTGATAGCTTCGATCAATGCCAATAAGAGTAATAATGTTGCTTCAAGCAAGTGGAATAAATATAACACCGGAAACTATTCTTCGTAAACCGAAAAGAAATGCCGAGATAATATATAAAGCCGTAATTTTTTGAGATTACGGCTTTTTGGTTGTTTATTTTTTGTATTATTACGCCTGCTCAAAAAACATAAATATGAGCAGATCCCAAAGCATATGTAATGTGATAGGTATAAACAGGCTTTTTGTTTTGAAAAACAATAACGAGAAAAAAACGCTCAATAAAATTATCGTGATAAATCCACCCGAGGTGATGTTTCCTGCAAATTGACCGCTGTATATCCATATAGGGAAATGTATGAGCAGAAACATTACAGCGTTTACTGCAATAGATACTTCGTTGTGCCTCTCGTATGTCGAGTTTAGCAGAAAGCCCCTGAATACCGTTTCTTCGGTCATACCTACAAAAAGTACGATGATAATATAACCCAAGCCAAAGCTGTCTGCGATCTTTATTCCGCCGTTTATTGCAGGTTTTAAAAGCAGAACCAGCATTGCGGCAGGATATACCCACAAATACTTTATACATTCTTTATTAGGCTTATAGAGCTTTGGCAATTCTACGAAAAACGAGCCTCTGTACTTTTTAAGCAGCAGCACCGCAGGCAATGTCCATGCAAGATTTTTTACGATACCGTCCTCAATGAAGGCTGCCCAAACATCACTCATATTTTCCGCCAAAAACGGCTTTGCGAAAAAATTGAATACCGCCCAGAAAAGATAGAATATCAGACTGTATATGACAAGCGTTTTTATAGGTATAAACTTCTTATTCTCGTCAGGGTTTATTTGTTCCATTTCCATTATATGTATGACACTTCCTTTGCTTATGTTTATATATATTATAACAGAAAAGAGCGAAAATGCAAATATTGTGCGGTATAATATCGCTGCAAAAACTGAATCGGCAATTTATACAAAATGAATAGGAATGTTTATTAATATTTTACAACCGCGATTTTTAAAAATATAAAAAACCTCTTGACGAATGGGTATAAATCCATTATAATAATACTTGCGTGACTGCACAAAGATATGCGTTGAAGCGGGAGGTTGCGGCGAAAAAGCCGGTTTTTCCGTGGAGTATGTCCGATTTTAAACCGGGCGACAGAATATTGAGCAATTAATAACAGCACACAAGTTTAGATTTTATACTGTGTGTTGTGGTGGTATGTGTATTATAGAAAATATACAGCACTCAAACTTAATTTGTTCAGCTTTACTGTGTTTATCCGGTGAACCGTTAGGTTTTCCGGTTTTTTAATGGGTAAGTCCGAAACACCCGGAACGGTGTACATCAGATTTTAAGCCAATAATAAACTAAAGTAAAAATTGTCCCCCAACATTAATATTTTAGGAGGCGATTAAAGTGGCAGTCAATGAAAAAATCAGAATAAGACTTAAGGGTTACGATCATCAGGTTGTAGATCAGTCGGCAGAAAGAATAGTTGCAGCAGCAAAGCGCACAAACGCAACAGTTTCCGGTCCTGTACCGCTCCCGACAGAGAAGCAGATCATCACAATTCTTCGTGCTGTTCATAAGTATAAGGACAGCCGTGAGCAGTTTGAAATGAGAACCCACAAAAGACTTATCGACATCATCAGACCGTCAAAGAAGACAGTTGATGAAATTCTCAAGCTTGAACTCCCTGCCGGTGTTGAAATAGAAGTTAAAATGAAGTAATAAAAAGCTGTTTTTCTTATCGCCGCTTTTTAGCGGAGTGAAGAGCTGCAAGAATGAAGCACTTATTATTTGATTTTGCTGTTATTCAACCAACCGCATTCGGGGTCATGTTGGCTAAAAAGTCAACCAATAACTCTATACAGGAGGCATTAAAAATGCAAAAAGCAATTATCGGCAAGAAGATCGGTATGACTCAGATCTTCGACGAAAACGGTAAAGTTGTTCCCGTTACTGTTGTACAGGCAGGTCCCTGCGTTGTATCAATGAAGAAAACAGTAGAAAACGACGGCTACGCAGCAGTACAGTTAGGCTTCGGCGACTTAAAGCCGCACAAGGTAAACAAGCCAATGGCTGGTCACTTCAAGAAGGCTGATGTAGCACCTAAGAGAACTCTCAGAGAGTTCAGATTTGAAAACACCGACGCTTATGAGCTTGGTCAGATCGTAAAGGCTGATGTATTCGCAGCAGGCGACAAGATCGACGTTACAGGCACAAGCAAAGGTAAAGGATATGCAGGCGTTATCAAGCGCTGGAACTTCCAGAGACTCAAGGAAACTCACGGTTCGGGACCTGTTGCCCGTCACGGTGGTTCAATGGGCGCATGCTCAACACCTTCAAGAGTATGGAAGGGCAAGAAAATGGCAGGTCATTTGGGCACAGAAAAGGTTACAGTACAGAACCTTGCAGTAGTAAAGGTTGACGCTGAGAATAACCTCATCGCTATCAAGGGCGCGATTCCCGGTCCTAACGGCGGTACAGTAGTGATCAAAGACTCTGTTAAGGCGTAAGGGAAGGAGGAATTTTGCATGCCAAACGTTGCAGTAGTAGATATGAAAGGCACAAAGGTTGACGAGATCGATCTTGCTGATTCCATTTTCGGAATTGAACCAAACGCCGCAGTTATGCACGATTTAGTAGTTAATTACTTGGCAAACCAGCGTCAGGGTACACAGTCGGCTCTCACAAGAAGTGAAGTAAGAGGCGGCGGCAGAAAGCCTTGGAGACAAAAGGGTACAGGTCACGCTCGTCAGGGTTCTATCAGAGCTCCCCAGTGGACAAAGGGCGGCGTTGTATTTGCTCCGAAGCCGAGAGATTACAGCTATACAGTAAACAAGAAGGTAAGAAGACTCGCAATGAAGTCTGCTTTCTCTGCAAAGGCTCAGGATAACGACATCATCGTTATCGACAGCATTAAGCTCGACGAGTTCAAAACAAAGGCTATCGTTGAAATGCTCAAGGCTGTTGGCTCTGAGAAGAAAGCTCTCATAGTTCTCCCCGAGGTTGACAAGGTTGTTATCAAATCAGCTTCCAACATTCCGGGCGTTAAAACAGCACAGGTAAACGAGCTCAATGTTTACGATATGCTTAACGCAGATAAGCTTATCATTGCAAAGGGTGCCGTTGAGAAAATTGAGGAGGTGTACGCATAATGGCTGCACAGGACATTATTATTCGTCCGATCATCACAGAAAAGTCAATGATCGGTGCAACTGAGAAAAAGTACACATTCGAGGTTGCCAAAAAGGCTAACAAAATCGAGATCGCAAAGGCTGTTGAAGAGATCTTTGGCGTAAAAGTCGCAAAAGTTAATACATTGAACGTACGCGGCAGACTTCGCCGTCAGGGCAGACATCAGGGTTACACCAGAGCTTGGAAGAAAGCTTATGTAACACTTACTCAGGACAGCAAGAATATCGAATTTTTTGAAGGCATGATGTAATGCTAAACTGATTATCAGTTTAAGTTATCAGCTTTAGTATAAACCTGCTTTTAAGTTCGACAGGTTGAACGTATGGGGAATGCCAGCCCCGCAAAACCATCATGAGGAGTGTGAAAGACATGGCAATAAAGACATATAAGCCGACGACAAACGGTCGCCGCAACATGTCGGTTACAGACTACTCGGTACTTTCTAAGGTAGCTCCCGAGAAGAGCTTGCTTGAGCCTCTCAAGAAGCATTCCGGCAGAAACAGCTACGGCAGAATCACCGTTCGTCATAAGGGCGGCGGAAATCGCAGAAAATACCGTGTTATAGATTTTAAGCGTCAGAAGTATGACGTAGAAGCAACAGTAAAAACTCTTGAGTATGATCCGAACCGTTCGGCATTCATCGCTCTTGTAGAGTATACAGACGGTGAGAAGGCATACATCATCGCACCGCAGGGCGTTAAGGTTGGAGATAAGATCGTTTCCGGTCCTGACGCTGATATTAAGCCGGGCAATGCTCTCCCGCTTAAGAATATTCCTACCGGTACTTTTGTACACAACGTAGAGCTTTATCCGGGCAGAGGCGCTCAGCTCGCACGTAGCGCCGGAATCATGGCTCAGCTTATGGCTAAAGAAAACGGTATGGCATTACTCAGACTTCCGTCCGGTGAGCTCAGAAATGTTCCTGATGCATGCATGGCAACAGTAGGTCAGGTCAGCAATACAGATCACGAGAATGTTAAGATCGGTAAAGCAGGCCGTAAGAGACACATGGGTGTAAGACCGACAGTAAGAGGTTCTGTAATGAACCCGAATGACCACCCCCACGGCGGTGGTGAGGGTAAAAGCCCTGTTGGACGTCCGGGCCCTGTTACCCCTTGGGGCAAGCCCGCTCTCGGTTATAAGACCAGAAAGCATAAGAAGAGTTCTGATAAGCTTATCGTAAAGCGCAGAAACGGTAAGTAATAGGCATACGGAAAGGAGCTTAAGAATGAGCAGAAGTAGTAAAAAGGGTCCTTTTGTACAGCCTGTACTTCTCAAGAGGGTCCAGGAAATGAACAAGACCGGCGAGAAAAAGGTTCTCAAAACATGGAGCAGAAGTTCAACAATATTCCCTGATTTTGTAGGACACACATTCGCAGTTCACGACGGCCGTAAGCATGTTCCCGTATATGTAACGGAAGATATGATCGGTCACAAGCTTGGTGAGTTTGCACCTACAAGAACCTTTAAAGGTCATGCCGGTTCAAAGACGACCAAGAAGTAATAATGCCGAAAGGAGTTATAGAAATGGAAGCTAAGGCTTATTTGAATTATGTTCGCATTTCTCCGCGTAAGGTTTCGATCGTACTCGATCTTATCAGAAACAAGCCGGTAGATTATGCAATGGCTATCCTCAAGCACACTCCCAAGGCAGCTTGTGAGGATTTGCAGAAGCTGCTTAAGTCAGCTATGGCAAATGCAGAGAATAACCATAATATGGATGTTTCAAAGCTTTATATTGCTGAGTGCAGTGTAAGCCAAGGTCCTATTCTGAAGCGTATCCGTCCTCGTGCTCAGGGCAGAGCTTACAGAATAGACAAGAAAACATCGCACATTACCCTTGTACTCAAGGAAAAAGAATAAGAAAGGGAGGTTAGAGTAATGGGCCAGAAAGTACATCCGCACGGTTTGCGTGTAGGCGTTATCAAAAAATGGGATTCACGTTGGTATGCCAACAAGAAAGACTTCGGAGATACTCTTGTAGAGGACTATAACCTCCGTAAGTATCTTAAGCAGGAGCTTTATAACGCAGGTATCGACAAGATCGAGATCGAGCGTTCAAAGCAGAAGATAAGAATTAACATTCATTGTGCAAAGCCCGGAATGATCCTCGGCAACAGCGCAAAGAGAGGCAACAGACAGGGCAGACAGGGCGGCAGACAGAATGCTAACCAGGAGAATAAGCTTACTATTGCTAAGACACCTGAGGTTGAAGAAGCAGCAGCACCCGCAGCTGACGCTCCCGCAAAGGTTGAGCCTATCGAGAAGTTCAACAAAATGCGCGAGAAGCTCCAGAAGAAGCTCGGCAAGACAGTATACATCAACATAGTTGAGGTTAAGCGTCCTGATCTTAGCGCACAGCTTGTTGCAGAGAATATTGCGCAGCAGCTCGAAAAGAGAATTTCCTTCCGCCGAGCTATGAAGTCTGCAATCGGCAGAACAATGAGAGCAGGCGCAAAGGGTATAAAGACACAGTGCTCAGGCCGTTTGGGCGGCGCCGAGATCGCAAGAGCAGAGCAGTATCATGAGGGTACTATTCCGCTTCAGACGATCAGAGCAGATATAGATTACGGCTTTGCAGAGGCTAACACAACATACGGCAAGATCGGTGTTAAGGTATGGCTCTACAAAGGCGAGGTACTCAATGACAATCGCAGGTCACGTAAAGAAAGGAGCGCTAAATAATGTTACTTCCTAAGCGTGTAAAATACCGCAAGGTTCACAGAGGCCGCATGAGAGGCAAGGCTCTCAGAGGCAACAAGGTGGCTTACGGTGAATATGGTTTGCAGGCGCTTGAGCCGGCATGGATCAAGTCAAATCAGATAGAGGCAGCCCGTGTAGCTATGACGCGTTACTGCAAAAGATTCGGTAAGGTATGGATCAAGATCTTCCCTGATAAGCCGATCACATCTAAGCCCCTCGGTACTCGTATGGGTAAAGGTAAAGGTGCTCCTGAATTCTGGGTAGCAGTAGTAAAGCCGGGTAAGGTAATGTTTGAGCTTGCAGGTGTTCCTGAGGAAACAGCAAGAGAGGCTATGAGACTTGCAGCAGCTAAGCTGCCTATCAAGTGCAAGTTTGTAAAGAAAGACGAAACGGAGGGTGAGCAGTAATGAAAGCTTCGGAAATCAGAGATATGACAGCAGAAGAGCTTCAGGATAAGCTCAAGACTCTTAAAGAAGAGTTGTTTAACCTTCGTTTTCAGCTCGCAATAAATCAGCTTGAAAATCCAATGCGTATAAAGGCTGTTAAGAAGGATATTGCTCGTGTATACACAGTTATTCGTGAGCAGGAGCTTGAGAGCAGCAAAAATGCGTAACGGAAGGAGGATTTTACTGTGAGTGAAAGAAATTTGAGAAAAACAGTTGTCGGCAAGGTTGTCAGCGACAAAATGGAAAAGACAATCGTGGTAGCTGTAGAGGATAGCGTAAAGCACCCGCTTTACAATAAAATCGTGAAGAGAACAATTAAGTTCAAAGCTCATGATGAGAACAACGAAGCAGGCGTAGGCGACCGTGTAAGAATTATGGAGACTCGTCCTCTTTCCAAAGACAAGAGATGGAGACTCGTTACAATAATAGAAAAAGCAAAGTAATATTGGCATATAAAAGGAGGAAATCACTGTGATACAACAGCAGACATACCTCAAGGTTGCCGATAACACCGGTGCAAAAGAGCTTATGTGCATTCGTGTTCTCGG
>JAFPLH010000090.1 GCA_017402845.1 Clostridia bacterium | reverse complement strand
AGGTAACATGCGGATATGATCATATAGCAGGATTAAAGAAAGACGGAACGGTTGTTCTTGTTGAAGATGTCTTGACAGAGGAATTTGATCTGTCATCTTGGGAAGATATTACTTCTATATCATGCGGACATTATCATATAGTAGGACTAAAAAAGGACGGAACGGTTGTTGCCTCCGGACGTAATACTTATGGTCAGTGTGATGTTGAAGATTGGACAGATATTGTTGCAATATCTGTTGGTGAGAATCACACGGTAGGACTAAAAAATGACGGAACTATTGTTGTTACCGGTGATAATGCCTTTGGAAAAAGTGATATTGTGAATTTTACAGACATTAAGATGCCGTAATAAGCCCTGAACATATAGACAAAGCAAACGAAAGGACTAAATAAACTATGAAGCTAAAACCGATTGTTGAATCGCTTCTTGACACCGATCTATACAAGTTTAATATGGATCAGGTGATTTTCCACAAGCACACAGATTTATGTGGACAATATTTCTTTAAATGCCGAAACAGCGATATAGTATTCACACCTGAAATAGTCGAGGAGATAAACGAGCAAATAGACCACCTTTGCACATTGAGCTTTAAAAAAGACGAGCTTGACTATTTGCGTTCAATTCGTTTTATAAAGAATGACTATGTGGAGTTTTTGCGTTTGTGGCGACCGATCAGAGATTATGTAAAGGCAGAGCTTACCGCTGAAGGGGAGCTTTCTGTTGTGGTAGACGGTCCGCTGTTTTCAGCAATGCAGTTTGAAATATACCTGCTTGAGATCATCAACGAGGTGTATTTCAGAATGACATATGATTATGACGTACTCAGAGCCTCTGCCGAACGAAAGCTTGATGAAAAGATCAAAGCTTTGAATGACGGCACTTATACCTTTAAGTTTGCCGAGTTCGGCTGCCGCCGCCGCTTGTCACGAGAGTGGGAAGACGTTGTAGTTAAGCGACTTGTAACAGAAACAAAAAGCTGTGTGGGAACTTCAAACGTGTATCTTGCAAAGAAATACAACGTAACACCGATAGGCACATACGCTCATGAGTTTGTACAGATGTATCAGGGTATCGACTCAATACCGCTTGCATATACAAACTACTATGCTATGAAAGACTGGTACAATGAGTACGACGGCGATAACGGAACAGCATTGACCGATACAGTAACAACAGATCTATTCCTGCTTGATTTCAAACGGTCAATGGTAAACAATTATTCCGGTGTACGTCATGACAGCGGTGATCCATATGCATGGGGAGAAAAAATAATTGAGCATTACAAAAAATATGGTGTTGATCCAAAAACAAAAATGCTGCTTTTCAGCGATAGTCTTGATTTTGACAGGGCACAGAAGCTTTATGAATATTTCAGCGGCAGAACAAAGATCTCATTCGGTATAGGTACGTTTGTTACAAACGATACCGACGAACCGCCGCTTAATATTGTGATAAAGCTGCAATATGTAAACGGCAGACCGGTAGCAAAGCTTTCAGATACTCCTGGAAAGGCAATGTGCCGTGACAAACAGTATCTTGAATACCTCAAACGATCGGTCAGCTTCCGTATTAATAGAGAAAAGTAATAAACAAAAGTAAAAAATCTTTCAGACATCAAGAAAAATCCGTCCGGTAATTCAAATAGAATCCGGACGGATAAAACAATAAAAAACCGCGGAGCTATCAGAGATAATAATAATTATCCTGATAACTCCTCGGCTTTTTCTATATTTGGTGGAGATGAGGAGAATCGAACTCCTGTCCGAAAACCACTCCCCTTGCTTTCTACGAGCGTAGCCTATATTTTAAGATTCCCCCGAAGCTTCGCCCACAGGCAGGCTAACCTTTTCGGTAGCTTCAATTGTTCATAACGCAGGTCAAAGCACCCCTGCGTTACGTTCACCGCACCTTAAACGCCCTTATCCGAGCTGCGGTACACTCGGTAAGAACGGGCAGCACTCAGGCTGCCAATGCAACTGAATAGTTGTCGTTTAATTTTAAATTGCGGATTTTAAAGCGGTTCCGCACCTCTGCTCGCTTGGCTAAGGCTCACGATCCCCGTCGAAACCTTTACATCCCCATATTTTGTTGTATCAATAGTGGCCTTTATCCTTCATAGCACGTTCAATGTCGCGCTTGGCAGCCTTTGCAGCCATATCAGCACGCTTGTCATAAAGCTTTTTACCTTTGCAAACACCCACGGAAACTTTAACTCTGCTTCCCTTGAAATAAAGCGACAGCGGAACGAGAGAAAAACCGTCCTGTTTAACTGTTCCGAACAAACGCATAATTTCTCTTTTGTGCATCAGAAGCTTGCGAACACGCAGAGGATCTTTGTTAAATATGTTTCCCTGTTCGTAAGGACTTATGTGCATACCGTTTATAAAAATTTCGCCGTTTGTAATAGAGCACCAACTGTCTTTAAGGTTTACTCTGCCTTCACGCAAAGACTTTACTTCAGTACCGCAAAGTTCAATGCCTGCCTCGATAGTTTCGGTAACAAAGTAGTCGTGATATGCTTTTTTATTTTGTGCGATAGTTTTAGTGCTTTCCTTTGCCAAGTATACCACTCCTTTTTGTTATAGTAAAGTGTATTATATCATAATGATACTTGTTTGTCAAGAAAAAAATAAATATTTTTAACTATTTTAGCTTGTTATCAAAATAAAGGCTTTTTGCATATTATAAATAAATAGCAGTTCTAAGGAAACACTGAATAAATCACGTCCTACGGACTGAGCACCCTTCTCGCTTGCCTTTTTAGTCTCGCCTGCCGGCTCGGTCGGTGCTGTTGCCTACGGCAACGTCTGCCACAAAGCAGACCGCACCCTGCGTGATTTTCGCACAATTTGCCTGAAAAAATTCTAAGCGATAAGGGCACTCGGTTTAATCAGTGTTTCCCTAAAAACCTACCGTTGTTCAGATGTGGTGCAGATAGACAGCATGAGGTTTTTAGAGGTGCCATAAAGAAATAATGAAAGGAAAGTGTTACATGGCTCAATTTACAAATCAGGCGCAGTTAAGCTATAATAACATAGTTACCGTATCAAATGTAGCGGTAGGGGAGATACAAGACGTACTCTCGATAAGCAAAACTGCGGTAAAAGACGTATACAAAGCAAACGATACAATAACATACGTTATTAATATAATAAACTCAGGTAATACAGAGCTTAACAATCTCACTCTTACCGACTCGCTTGGAGAATACACATTCGGAGAAACAAAGCTCACACCTTTGACCTATGTTGACAACACCCTGCGTTACTTCAAGAACAATATATTGCAGGCACAGCCAACGGTTACAGCAGGAGATACGCTTGTAATATCGGGATTTTCAGTACCGGCAGGCGGAGCAGTTACATTTGTATACGAAACACGCATAAATCAATTCGCCCCGCTGGAGAGTGAAAGTCAGATAACTAACACAGCACTTTTAACAGGTAATTTGACGTCAGTTACAACAACAAGCACAGTTAAAGCAAGCAGCGAACCCGATCTATCTATAACGAAATCGGTATCACCGATACCGGTAATGGAAAACGGAACAGTAACTTATACCTTTGTGATAATGAACTACGGCAACACACCGGTAACGCAGGGCGCAGTAATAACAGATGTATTCAACCCTGTATTAAGCAACATAACAGCGTCATACAATGATACATCATGGGTGCAGGGAACAGACTTTACTTATGATTCAACGGCAGGTA
This sequence comes from Clostridia bacterium, assembly GCA_017402845.1. GTDB lineage: Bacteria > Bacillota > Clostridia > Oscillospirales > Acutalibacteraceae > RUG592. The sequence goes on along the minus strand of JAFPLH010000090.1, from coordinate 5,531 downwards.
TTTTTATAACGCTGCCAAACAAAGTCACGGTACCCGAAGCGGAGTATTTTCAGGATACAGAAACAGGTATTGTAACTGTTACCCCCGGCACTTCAACACTTGTGATAACAGGAACAATATAATTATCAATGTGCAATTGCGCGTTTAAAGATAACAAAACCGCCAGCTTTATATCAAAAGTATTAATATCGCATTAATTATGTGCTGACAAGAAAACCGCCCCTCGGGATCAGTCGGGGGACGGTCTTCTTGTGTTTAGGAAGCATCAAATTATGACTACAGTAATTATCGTGTTAATAAAGGATTTTTATTTTCCTTTAAATGTATTATACTACATATTTTATACAATTGCAAGTACTTGTTATAAATTTTTGTAGAAAATTTTTATCTTTTTTTCGCAAACGAAAAAACCTCTTACACGATATCACGGTAAGAGGTCTGGACGTTCTTAGAACGAGAAATATAATAAATTGTACATTATTTATGTGCTTATCGCTTTTACTGCCTGATATACAGACCTCACTCCGATCAATTGGATAGAGGAGTTTACTTCGGCAGACAGATTTTTAAGATTATAATATGGGAGAATACATTTTTTAAAGCCGAGTCTTGCAGCTTCGTTAATACGTTTTTCCGCTTGCGAAACCGAGCGTATCTCGCCGGCAAGACCTATTTCACCGAATGCAATAACATCATCAGGTATCGGAATATCCTTTAAACTGCTCACAAGCGCAAGCGCCGCACAAAGGTCAACCGCGCGTTCGTCAAGCTTGAAGCCACCTACAACGTTTATATATGAGTCGGCGCCGCCGAAATTGTATCCGCCCTTTTTCTCCAAAACCGCCAGAAGCATATTCATACGGTTGTAGTCAAAGCCGGTTGACATTCTTCTTGGTGTGCCGTAACCTGAATTAACTGCCAACGCCTGAATTTCTGCTAAAATGGGGCGTGAACCTTCCATGGTACAGGCAACACACGTTCCCGATACTCCCATAGGTCTGCCAGTCAGAAGCATAAGCGACGGATTAATTACCTCGTTTAATCCCTTGTAGGTCATTTCAAACACGCCTATCTCGTTTGTAGAACCGAAACGATTTTTTACAGCACGTAAAATTCGATAAGTAAGCTGTTTGTCGCCTTCAAAATAAAGCACAGCGTCTACAATATGTTCAAGAACCTTAGGTCCGGCAATTGCGCCGTCTTTGTTTACGTGACCTACAATTATTACGGGTATTTCCAGCGCTTTTGCAACTCGCATAATATAGTTGGTACACTCTCTGACCTGCGTTACACTTCCCGGAGAGGAGCTTAACTGCGTCAGATTCATTGTTTGAATTGAGTCTATAATTACAAGTTCGGGCGAATATGTTTTTATCTGCTCGCAGATTATCTCGACATCTGTTTCAGTCATAATAAGAATATCGCTGTCAACGCCTAAGCGGTCTGCACGCAGTTTTAACTGTCGGCGTGATTCCTCACCCGAAACATACAAGATGTTTATGCTTTTTCCGAGATTCTGACATACTTGAAGAAGAATAGTAGATTTACCGATACCGGGATCTCCGCCGATAAGCACTAAAGACCCTTTTACAATGCCGCCGCCTAATACGTTGTCAAGCTCGCCAATGCCCGTTTTATAGCGAAATTCGTCTGTTGTTGTAATACCGCTGAGTTTAAGCGGTGCGCTGTAAGGATTATTTGACGTATGCTTTTTTTCTGCGGATTTTGCAACTGTTGAAACGAGTTCTTCGTTCATGGTATTCCATTCTCCGCAGCTCGGACATTTGCCGTATTGTACGGCTGATTCATACCCGCACTCGGAGCATATATATGATCTTTTAGGCTTTGCCAATATGAATACACTTCCCTTACAGGGCAGATCTTAGCGACGGCAGATTTTAAGAAATGCCCTTAATTGTTTCGTGATTGTCTGAGTTCTCTGAAAAACTCTGTCAAAAGCTCAGAGCATTCCTTTTCAAGTACGCCGTCTTTGACCTCAGGCTTATGATTATACGGCAGGTCAAACAGGTTTATTACGCTTTTGCAGGAGCCTGCTTTTTTGTCGTAAGCGCCGTATACCACTCTTTTTATGCGTGAATTGATGATCGCCCCCGTACACATGGGGCATGGCTCAAGCGTTACATAAAGCTCGCATTGCCACAGCCGCCAGCCGCCGAGAGCAACGCATGCTTTATTAATAGCTTCAAGCTCGGCATGAGAAAGAGCATTTTTTGAGGTTTCACGCTTATTGAATGCAGCAGAGATTATTTCGTTATCCTTTACAACAACAGCCCCCACAGGCACTTCGCCTATCTTCGCTGCGAGGTGCGCCTGTTCTATGGCTTTTGTCATAAAGAAAATATCCCTTTGCTCAACAGAATCAAGGTTCATCATAGTGCAGCTACAAGAACGAGAGACAGAATAATAAGAATTATCATGCTTGCGATTATTGTACCTGTTGATAAGAACATTCTTGTAAGCTCACCGAATTTGAAAGAAGATTCTGATTTCTTCGGTTCAAATATTTCTTTATGATTTTTAACAAGATAGCTGATAGAGATAAATCCGGTTATTATGAACAAAAGCATCATAACTGCTTCAACAATATTTGCGTTGCTTTCGCTCATTGCCTCACTTGCAGTAGTTGCAAGAACTGCGAAAAAGTTGTTGCCGAAATGTATTATTATGCCGGGCAGCATTGAGCCTGATTTTACTCTTACGAATGCGAGTACAAGACCTACTAAAAACGCAAAAGGTATTTGTACAAAATTACCGTGAAGAAGTCCGAACAAAAATGCGCTTGCAAAAATAGCAAAGGCTTCGTCATGCTTTTTGAGTACGCCTAATACTAAGCCACGATAAGCGAATTCTTCTACAAGAGCTGGTATCAGTGCGGTACATACAGAATTCATCAGAATGTCAAACGGAGATGTAGCCGTTACCGACGAAAGAGCAGAATCAATATCTATACCGAAAAGCTTGAAATTAGTGATTACTATGCTCGCCGCTATCTGAGAGATCATACAAACAGTCATTCCGCCGAAAATCAAAGCTGTGCAGAATTTGGTGTCTACACGTTTAAACGGCAGTAACTCGTTCATAGGTATCTTTGTCGATTTTAACAGTATCAGCGACGGAATGAATATTCCTATCAAAGACGAAAGACCTTCATACAAATAAAAGCCCATAGGAGTAAAGCCTGCGTATGGATCGGTTTTCATATCGGGTATTTGCTTTGATACTCCGCATACTACGGCGAAAACCTCTATTATTATTACAGCGAGATAAAGACAACCGAGCAGTATCAGAGTAGTTTTGCCAGCAAACGAGAAGTCTTTTTTGATTTTAAGCTTTTCGAGCTCCTGAGGCGATTGTTCATAGTTGTACATATAACTGTACGGATACTGCGCCGGAACTTGTGCGCCAGCATAAGCGGGCTGAGGATAACGATTGTACGGCGAGGATATCTGCATAGGTGATTTGTAGGGCGGCTGATATGCGTTTGCATACTGATTCGCTGCCGGATAGCCTGCGTACTGCATAGGCTGCGTCTGACCTGTTCTGGTATAGTCTGCGGTATGTGCCGGCACGGAATATGCTGGGGCATAATCCTGCTGAGGCGTTTCGGCAGGCATTTGCGGTACTCTCATAGTGTACTGCTTTTCTGCGGTTGCCTGCGGTATTTCGGGCTTTTCTAATGTCTGAAAGCCTTGACCGTCAGGTGATGAACCCGTAATGGTGTTTTCTATATTATCGTTCACAGTGATCTCTCCTTAGTTAAGCATAGATTGCTATTTTCTATTATACGATAGTTAATGATTTTTTACAAGACAATTATTTGTAAACTAAAGTTTAATTTTTTTAAAATTTAAAAAACACTATTTACAAAAACGGGTTTACGTTATATAATGTATAAAAATAATAATTCTTGATTTGTTATAGACTGTATATAATATACAATTTGTTTTTGCGTTATTATTTAGTATTGTTTTATAACAATTATTATTTATACTTATTATTTTCAAGTGGATAATAAATATAGAATCAGGTTTAGAAGGTCAGAGGATTAGTTGAAAGGGTTATGAAAATGAAAACGCACAATTATTCACGGAAAAGGCAGGCTATATGCGAATTGCTGATGTCTACCCGGGAGCATCCGAGCGCAGAGTGGCTCTATAACGAGCTTAAACCGGAATACCCCGATCTGAGCTTGGGTACGGTATACAGAAATTTAAAATTTCTTGAAAGCAGCGGAGTTATTCGCTCAGTTGCCGTTGTTGACGGAATAGAGAGGTATGACGGCATTACAGAAGATCATGCACATTTTGTCTGCAACTGCTGCGGAAGGATACTTGATATTCCTATACCGCACGATTTCGACAGTATACATTCAGGCTTATTTGAAAGTGATAAAAGACTTGCCGGAGTAGGTAAGATAGAGTTTACAAAAATCATATATTACGGTAATTGTGATGAATGTATCGGTAAACAAAGCATTAGCGAAAGCAGAGAGTGATATTATTCAGATATATTTTTGGCAGCGGTATATTGCTGTTTGAATATATAAATAAATTTCGGAGGTTTTATTTATGGCAAAGTTTGTATGCACAATTTGCGGCTACATTTATGAGGGCGACGCAGCTCCAGAGGTATGTCCTATCTGTAAAGCACCTGCGGCTAAGTTTAACCGCATTGAGGGCGAGGTATCCTACGCAACAGTTCATATTGTAGGCGAAGGCGGCAAGGGTAAGATCGAGGACGACGTATATCAGGAGCTCGTAAACAACTTTAACGGCGAGTGCAGCGAAGTAGGTATGTATCTTGCAATGGCAAGAGCTGCCGACAGAGAGGGTTATCCCGAAGTATCAGAGGCATTCAAGAGATACGCTTTTGAGGAAGCAGAGCATGCTGCAAAATTTGCAGAGCTTCTCGGCGAGGTGCTCACAGACTCCACAGAGAAGAATTTGCAGATGAGAGCAGACGCGGAGGCAGGCGCTTGCGCAGGTAAGTTTGAGCTTGCAAAGCGTGCAAAGCAGCTCGGTTATGACGCTATACATGATACTGTTCACGAAATGGCAAAAGACGAGGCTCGCCACGGCGCAGGTTTTGCAGGATTGCTTAAGAGATATTTCGGTAAGTAATAGTATTATTGCCATTTATAGTGCAGAGTGTACTTTATGTATACTCTGCTTTTTTTGGAATAATATTTAATATAGGACACCTCTAAAAACCTCACGCCGCCCATCTGCACCGTATCTTTGCCGTCATCTTGCACAAAAAATCTTGACACATACGTCAGTATGCCAGCGGTTTTATTGTGCAGCCTGCCGACTAAATCTACGGCACATCTGAACGACGGCAGGTTTTTAGAGATGCCCTAAACAAAAAGTGACACGGTTGTTGAACGAGTAAAGAAATTGTGAATAATTAAAGTTTTTTGTCAAACTTTTTTTCAAAAAAGTTTGCGGGGTTCTAAGGGGCAGCGAGTCTCGCCTGCCGGCTCGGTCGGTGCTTCTGCTTCGCAGAGTTCT
>JAFPLH010000089.1 GCA_017402845.1 Clostridia bacterium | reverse complement strand
GGCAGGTTTTTAGAGATGCCCAATATATATTCCTTAATTTTCTGTTTTCAAAATTCGTTTAGTTTCGGGGATTCTCATAAGCAGTTTATACATTGAAAAGTATATAATTATACTCAGAGGAATATCAAACAGCTCTTTCAATCCTCTGATAGTCAAAGCTCTGGTAAACGGCACACCGTAAAACAGAGTAAACCACGTAACACCCAACATTATATTAACAAACAATGATACTATCAGTTCTGTAATGATAACTCTTTTCAAGGTTATTTTTTCTTTGTAGAAAGATAAACCGTAAATCGTTCCTATAAGTATCATACTAATAGTAAATCCGGGGATATACGCTCCCTTCGGGGCAAGCATATAGCCGATAATATCGCTGCACGCACCAACGATAGACGCCGGTACAGGTCCGTAAAGCATAGCGACTATTACGATAGGCACTACATTAAAGCCTATTTTTATTACATTCGTACCTAAAAAATTTATGCTGAGATTAGCAAAATAGCCGAGTACAATGCTAAGCGCCAGCAGCATTGCCGACACCGTAAGCGATATAGGCTTTGAAAGCTCTTTGCTTGATGATCTGTATTTTTGTGCAATATTCATTTTCATAATTCTCTACTTCCCTTAAAACTATATTGATCGTGTAAAAAGGCGGTGTACAAATATATGCACACCGCCCTTGTTTTTGTTATTTAACAGCGGGATGCAAGCCACAAATCGCAGCATTTCTGCTTTCGTTCCGCCGACAACTCCCCGTTCGGCAGACACTTTGTATCATTTTCAGATACTCGCTTGAAGCTTTACTCTGTCGGCAAATTTCTTTGCCTGTTGAAAATTCAATTGTATTATAGCTATTACGGCTTCTCTGTGTATACAGTTACATCATCTGCACTGTGTGCAACTACCCAGATATCGCCTGAACCTGTCATATCGGATGTCTGATTACCCTTACCGTCGTTAAGGATCCAGTTGTAAACATTGTAGTTCTGGAATGTGAACTCGTACCAACCGTCACCGTCAGCGTCCTCAAGCTTTGTGCCGGGCCACTTTGCAGCGTCAGCAAGCTCTACACCTGTCGGATCCCAGATATAAATGTAGGGAACAAATGCGTCGTTCTCAACCTTTACACAGATAGTAGATGTTACAAGCTCGTCTGTTCTTTTCGGTGTATCGGGTGTATCAAAATCTGTATCGCCTGTATTATCATCAGCGGGCTTATCGTCGTCACCGAACGGATTCTCTTTGTATACAGTAGCGTTCTTCGGGCTGCCGTCGCAAACTACCCAAAGGTCACCGGAGCCAACCATATCAGATGTCTGACTGTTGCCGTCGTTGATGATCCACTTATAAGTGTTGTAGTTATGGAATGTGAAGTTATACCAGCCGTTAGCGTCTGCTGTAAGCTTGATGCCCGGCCAGCCCTTAGCCTCAGGAATTTCTCCGCCTTCGTCGTCCCACAAATAGAGGTTCGGCTGGAAACTTCCGTTGATTATCTTCAAGTGGAAATGTGACTCAACAAGCTCATCTGTTCTTTCAGGCTTGTTGTAGATGTAGTGATATACAACCTCAACGCCCTCTTTTGCATATACGCCTGTTGCATTTTCGGGGTAGTTTTCTTTATCAAGATCATACCACGGGAAATTCTTCGGAGATGTTGTGTATTCTGTGCCGTTTCTTGCAGTAGAAACAAGCGGATCGCAAAGGTCTTTGCCTGTCTGATCTACGTGTCTTACAGTAAGAGTACCGATTCCGCCCGGGAACGGCTTGTAGTAGTAGTAAACAGTTGTAACGCTGTCTTTCATTTTGCCTTCTGTATTTGCTGATGTAGAATCGAGATCGTAAACAACGAGAAGATCGTTATCCTGACCTGTTGTATAAGAGTCACCAATGTGGCCCTTGATCTTTGTTTCTGAGAGAACTTCGCCTGTATCCTTCTCAACGTGCTTGACCTCAACAACTGCCTCGTTTTCAGAAGCAAAGTTTACCTTGTCAAAGCTTGCCTTAGGAATAAGAATAAGTGCAGAGTTCGGAGCAAGTGTAACCTTACCCTTAACTGTTTCGATTGCTGAAAGTCCTGCAAGATACTTGTTTACAACAACAACATATTCGCCTGTATCCTGAACGAAATCAGCAAGCTTGAGAACATATCTCTGAATAAGCATAGAGTCTGCTGCTGTAACTTTACCGTCGCCGTTTACGTCGGAAACTGCAAGCTGAGCGTCATCAAGCTTAGCAAGATTGATAGTATATCTGAGAACGAGAAGTGCGTCTTTGTTAGTAACCTTGCCGTCACCGTCGGGATCGCCCAATGTGTAGGCTGTTTCAGAAGAAGCTGTGCCGCCGGGAAGTGTGATCTCATGTGCATCTTCAAGAGAAGCATTGAAATATACAAGTGCTTTGTCCCACTGATTCTTTGCTGTGGGGAGATTGTTTATCTCATAGCCGATAACACCTGCGGGGAGATCCTTATCCATTGTGAGAGCTTCACCTGTTGTCTGTGTACCGTCTGAGAAAGCGTCAAAGTTCTTTCTGATCTCGATCATACCTTTGTAGTAAGCAACTATATCAGCATACTCTGCTGCTCTTGACCAGTCAAGCATATTGATATCAGGTGATGACTTATAGCTGTTATGATCGCCGTACTTTGTTCTTGCAAACTCCTCGCCTGCGAGAATGAACGGAATACCCTGTGATGTCATTACGATAGCGCCGGAAAGCTTATTGTTAGAAACGAGCTGTTCGCGTCTTACGCCGTACTGATCTGTTTCTACACCAAAGTTTGAAGCAACGAGTCTATCGTAAAGAGTCTGGTTATCGTGGCAGCATGAGTACATAACATTCTGACCGGGAACCTGTGTTTTCCAGTTAGCTGTTGTAAAGTGACCTTTAATGCTGTCGAACAGAGGACGTGCAAACGACTTAACACCGGAAACATAACCGGGAGAGGTAAGATCGTCAAAAGCCTTACCTTTAAGTGCGTCACGAGCGTCATCATTAAAGAAGCCTATTCTTTCGTTTACACGAGTAGCCTTTACCTGAGTACAGAGAACAGTTTTGTTGCCTGCCCAGTTGTATTTGTCGGTAGAGCTGCCAAGTGACCAGCCCTCGCCGTAAGTGATTATTCTTGTATCAATTTTATCGAGTGCCTCACGAACAGCGTCCATAGTATCGCAGTCATGAAGTCCCATAAGGTCAAAGCGGAAACCGTCAAGGTGATATTCTGTTGCCCAATAGGTAACTGATTCTACCATGAAGTTCTTGAACATCTCACGCTCTGAGGCTGTATCATTGCCGCAGCCCGAACCGTTCGACCATTGACCCTTTTCGTAGTCTTTAAATCTGTAATAATAACCCGGCTGTGTGAGGTTGAACCATGAGTCCTCGCTTGCGTATGTATGGTTATAAACAACGTCCATAATTACGCCGATACCGTTCTGATGCAGAGCCTGTATCATTTGCTTCATCTCGGTAATTCTTACGTTGCCGTCATACGGGTTAGAGGAGTAAGAGCCTTCGGGAACATTATAGTTCTTAGGATCATAACCCCAGTTGAACTGTGTGTCGTCGCCTGTTTCGTCAACAGAGCCGAAGTCGTACATCGGGTTGATCTGAACATAAGAAACGCCGAGGTCTTTAAGATAATTCATACAGGTTTTGAAATCGCCTGCATTGTTGAGAGTTGTTTCAAATTCTGTGAAAGCAAGATACTTTCCTCTGTTTGCTTCTGAAACGCCTGACTCCGGATCGTAAGAGAAGTCTTTGATATGAGCTTCCCATACAACTGCGTCTGTGGGTTCGTCTGCAAGAACATAAGTATCATTTTCCCAACCCTTCGGATCTGTTGCGTCGAGGTCTACAACCATTCCTCGGTTACCGTTGGCACCTGCTGCCTTTGCATAGATGTCAACAACTTCAACGCCCTTTGGGTTAAGCTCGTTCTTTACAAAGTAGGTGTAGTAAACGTTCTTCTGATCGCCCTCAACCTCTACGCTCCAAACACCAGTTTCTTTGTCAAGAGTCATATCGTACTCTAAGTCCCAAGCTGCCAAATCTTTGTCTGCGCCCTCTTCGCTGCCCTTGCTGTATGTTTTAAGTGTAACACTTGTTGCAGTAGGTGCCCAGACCTTGAATGTTGTCTTTTCCGGGGTATAATTTGCGCCGAGATCGCCGCCCGCATATGTCGGGTAAGTGGAAAAATCGCCAACCGTCAACGTATCTACGTTTTTAACTTCGGCGTCGTCTGTTTCATCAGCGGCTGCGCTGAGGCTTCCAAACGACATATACGATGTTGCAAGCATAGCAATAGCCACTATGACAGACATAGTCTTTTTGAGTTTCATAAAATAGATCCTCCTTGTAACTTGTAATAATGATTTTATTAAACCGAAACGTTAGACCTACGCTTCGTAAAATAAACAATTTTATTCAGGCTAAACCAACTACGGGGATAAGGGGAAATTCAACGGGGTGTTTGTAGAGTTCGTTATTATATACTCTACGTATATAGAGATTATTATTATATATAAATAGCATACTCTACAAACCTACCAACATTTCTCTCCTTTTCCCTCTTTTCTGTGTTCAGCTAAAATCAAGCTGATTTTTTCTTTCTGAGTATAAATGCAGCTATACCGCCTGCAAGTACCACAACGCCGCCTGCGGCTAACCATACGATCAAGCCTTTACCGTAATTCGGGATATAGTTGAATATCACGTTAATTTCTTCTGCGGTATAATAGCCTGCTGTATTATCAGACTCTCCTGCAAGCTCATAGCCAAAGAAATCCTTTGGAGCGATATTATATTCTGCTGAAATATCACCTGTGATAACGTCTTTGTCAATGATCGCTCCGGAGTAATCGACATACAAAACATTTACAGTGCCGGTATAAACTATCTCTTTTTCATTCTGATCGGTAACAACGCCGTCTTTTATCCACGCCTCGCCGGATACAAGGTAGCCCTCGTTTCCTGAAAGCGGATCCTGAGCGTTGCCGTTTGCAATTATTACCTTTACGCCCGTAACGCCCTTGACTGTTTCAGCAGGTATTGTATAAGACCACCAGCCGTCGCCGTCATTTGTCATTGCAGTTCCGGGCCAGCTTCCGAGAAGCTCTTTTGTTTCACGGCTGTTCTGAACGCCGTTTCCGTATGCGTACAAGGTGATATTATCCCACTTATTTGTATTGTAGTAGTGTACCGTAACAGGTGCATTTTCAACAGGCGCATATTTATAGACGATCTCAGTATTGCCGTTTGTAAACTTGCCTGCTCCATTTTTGGGCAGCTGACGCAAGTCGAGAGCATATCCCTTGATCGTAGGTATCTCTGAGGTAAAGTAGCGTTCGCCCGTTCTGCCTCTCTGAGTTATCGACTCGCAAAGCTCTTTTCCAGTTTCGCTGTCAACAAATTTTATTACGGCAGTACCAAAGGTACCGTTATATTTAGTATAGTAGAAAGTAACATTTGCGCTGTCAGCAGAGAATTTTCCGTTTACAGAACCCTCTGTTCGTCTGTACGTATAATCTGCGGAAATGCTTGTATCGGGTTTAAGTGCGTATTTCTTGCCTATGATACCTACAACTGTTTCAAGCTTTATGGTATCGCCCGAATCAGCGTCTACATGACGTACTATTACAGAGCCTTTATCCGATTTAAGCGAGAGCTTATCAAAGCTTTCTTTATCTACAAGCACAAGAGCCTGACCGGCTTTTACGGTAACTGCGCTTTCGTTGATGAGTCCTAAACCGTTCAGACCTGCACTGTCGCCGTTTGCTATGATTATCCATTCTTCGGGCAGATCGTTTCCGGTAAGAGTAACTGTTTCGTCATTTTCCGAAGCGTTGAAGAATACAGCGACTTGATCCCACTGAGTACCCTGCGTTACTGTATTTTTAAGAGTATAAGCAATTACATTTTTAGCAGTATTTGGAATAAAGCTTATCTTCTTTGCAGATTCGCCCGTAGCGTCTGTAAAGGGCGCAAAATTCTTTCTTATTTCGATAAGACCTGCATAATACTGAACAAGATCGGAATATTCAAGGCGTCTTTCCCAGTCGAGTCTGTTTATCTTTGAAGACGAACGATAAGAGTTTTCGTCGCCCTTTTTTGTTCTTGCGAACTCCTCGCCTGCCTGGAAAAAGCTTATGCCCTGCGAGGTCAGAACAATTGCCGACGCAAGCTTATTCATAGCAGCAAGTTTTTCGTTTCTCTGTGTATAATCTTCAAAGCTGCCGCTTGTGGCAACGAGCTTATCCCAGAGTGTATAGTTATCGTGGCACGAGTTATAAGTAACAGTTTGTGTGGGAAGCTTAGCCCAGCTGCCTGTTGTTTCTGCGGTAATGCCGGACTTAACCTTTGCCGTACCCTGACCGCCCTGTATATAGCCGCCCTCGCCTGCGTTGAAGTTACTGCCCTTTACGCCGTCACGCAAGCCGTCGTTAAATGCGCCTATTCTGTCGCTCATTTTATTAATGTTGTACTGCGTTGCCATTACCGTGCCGGGCTCTGCACTTGTACCGAGTGACCAGCCCTCGCCGTACATAAGTATTTTTTCTCCACCCTCTAAAGCGTCGAGCTCACGTCTTATTGCGTTCATGGTTTCAACATCGTGCAAACCCATAAGGTCAAATCTGAAACCGTCAATATGATATTCCTTTGCCCAGTATACAACTGAATCTATCATATACTTTCTGAACATAGCGTGTTCAGACGCTGTATCATTGCCGCAGCCCGAACCGTTGCTCCATGTTCCGCTGTCTGTAAAGCGGTAGTAATAATCGGGTACGGTAAGATTGAACCAAGACTTAGCGCCCTCGTATGTATGATTGAAAACTACGTCCATAACAACGCCCATACCGTTATTATGTATAGCCTGAACCATTTGCTTAACTTCGTTTATTCTTACGTTTCCGTTATAAGGATCGCTTGAGTAAGAGCCTTCGGGAACATTATAGTTCTTAGGATCATAACCCCAGTTGAACTGATCGTCTTTAGAGCTTTCGTCTATCGAGCCGAAATCGAAAATAGGCAAAAGCTGAACATAGTTTACACCGAGCTCTTTAAGGTAATCAAGACCTGTTGTTGTAACACCGTTTGAATTCACGGTAGTACCCGTTTCGGTAAAAGCAAGATATTTTCCTCTGTTCTTCTCGCTTACGCCCGATGCGGGATCGCTCGAAAAGTCTTTTACGTTTACTTCCCATACAACGGCTTCGCTCTGGCTGTCAACCGACACATGCTTATCGTTTTCCCAGCCTTCGGGATTTGTGCTTTCAAGGTCTACTATCATACCTCTGTTGCCGTTGACGCCTGCTGCCTTTGCGTATATGTCTACCGTTTCTTTACCCTTTTTGCCGTTATACACATAATACGTATAATATTTATTTATCAAATCGCCGTCTATTACAGCAGACCAAACGCCGCATTTATCGTCATACTGCATATCCGTTACGGAGATATACTTGCTGTTAGCCTCTTTGTCGCTGCCTGTTGCATAAAGCACTACCTGCACTTTTGTCGCCTTAGGCGCCCACACCTTAAATGTGGTAGACTCCTTTGTATACACCGCACCGAGATCGCTGCCGTTATAGGCAAGCTTATCCAATTCTGCCACTGAACTTTCCCCCATGACTTTTTCTGTGTCGCTCTCCGCTTTCTCGGTATCGTCATCTTCTTTTTCGTCATCATCATTCTGTACGCTGTCGTCCTCTATTGTCTGCTGTGAATAATCTTCATACTCGCCAACATTTTCATCATTGTTTTCGTAGGCGGTCGCATCATTCTGATCTTCGTTTTCGTTATCCACACCGACTTCACCGGGCTCCTCGTTATCGTACTCATTTTCATCATAGTATTCGGCATTATCGTAGTTTTCCTCATCTTCGGGTTCTGCGTATACCGTCAACATACCATTCAACGGAGATGCGGCTAAAGTAATAACCGCAAGCATTGCACAAAGCCACTTCTTTCCCTCAAACTTTAACACTTTATTTCCTCCTAAACAACAAAATATTCCGACAATGTAAAATAAAAATTCTAAAGGCAAAAGCTGAACATTTATGCAACTTGCTAATTCAACACTTTATATTTTATCATTTTTTCGGAATACTTTCAATTACTGCTAACAATTTATTGCATATAAATTGTAACCAAACTTTTTACTTGTTTTTTGCACATATTGCTGTTCATACCGCAAAACCATTGTACAAAACATAGTAAAAAATCATATCGTCAATAACAGCGGCATATTATTATACCGTTAGCTCTTATTTATTTGCGATATTTCCTTTATACAATCGTTACAAATGAATCTGCCCTTTATTTCAGAAACATTTTCTTTTGCAGAACAAAAGATACAAGAAGGAATGTATTTCTTCAGGATTATCATATCAGTATCAACAAACAATTCGATCTGATCGTCTGCCTGAAGCTGATACTCCTTTCTAAGCTTTTTGGGGAGAAGTATTCTTCCCAGTGCGTCCATTTTACACACATCATATTTTGTCATTTAAAAACATCTCCTTTGATTTTCTGTTTATTAATAATACTATAAATTACAAAATTTGTCAAGCTTTGGTAAAAAATAATTAATTTTTTTCTGTGGGGGATACAAATGCTGAATTACATCTGGGCGATAATAATTATCGGCAGTATAATATGTTCATTTTTTACAGGAAATACAACTGCACTTGGAGAGAGCATATTATCATCTGCAAATGAAGCTGTTGAGCTTATCATATCAATGACAGGGATATTATGCTTATGGAGTGGTATTATGGAAATAGGAGAACGCAGCGGAATAACAAAAGCCGTAGCAAAGCTGCTTTCACCAATACTTACACGATTATTCCCAACGCTTGACAAGAACGGCAAGGCATATCGTGCAATATGTATGAATGTCACGGCAAATTTACTCGGTTTAGGCAATGCGGCAACACCACTCGGACTAAAAGCCATGAAAGCACTTGAAGAAGAAAGCGTCCTTGCAAAAGAAACACATACAGCCGACAAAAATATGATAATGTTTATCATACTTAATACAACGTCATTTCAGCTAATGCCAACAATGATAATATCAATACTTCAATCAAACGGGTGTACTTCTCCGTCGGCAGTTATACCGTATATATGGGCGGCATCTGTTGCAGGTATAATTGTGGGAATAGTATCGGTAAATCTGTTTTATAAAAGAAAGGCAGGCTCAGATGTTTTCTGATTATATCATACCGGGCATAATGCTCATAATAATTGTATATGCATTAATAAAGGGTACGCCTGTTTTTTCGGCATTTACCGACGGCGCAAAAGAAGGACTTAAAAATATGTATGCAATCGCACCTTCGCTCATAGGTTTGGTGACAGCCGTTGGAATGTTAAAAGCGTCAGGGGCGGCTGACCTTATCACCACACTTGCCGAGCCGATAACATCTCTGCTTGGAATACCGAAAGAAACAGCTCCTTTTTTCCTGTTAAAGCCTGTAAGCGGCAGCGGCTCTTTTGCAATGCTTAATTCTATTATAGAAGAACACGGCGCTGACTCTCTTATTGCAAAGGCGGCAGCGGTTATGACAGGCTCTACTGAAACAACGTTTTACTGCATAGCGGTATATTTCGGGGCAACTAAGATAAAGAAAACAGGCTGCACCATACCATGCGCAATGCTTGCCGATTTCGCAAGTATGCTGACTGCTTGTCTGGCTGTGGTATATCATATATTTTAAAAAATACAAAAGACACCGACAAAATGCCGATGTCTTTTCTTTATTTTTTTATACTATTATTAATATACGCTCTGTACCGTCTGATTATCAGCGATCTTTGGCAGATCCTCAATTATCTTGCTTACATAGCTTTCGTATGCGGTACTGCCGAGAGTTCCGTTTATTACTACCGGACATTTTCTGTTTTCGCCCTCATAATAAACTGCTTCGCTCTCTTTGCCCTCTGTCGATACATATTTAACTGAGAGTATCTCCTTTTTACCCTGCGGAATCTCATTTATTCCCGTTCTTTGCGCCGAGATCAGGTTCTGGAAGAATACATTATAATTGTTTTCGTCAATTTCCTTGCCGTTGCATGTTACAGAAGTTGTTGTTACCTCTGTATCCGTATTATCATCAGGATTAAACTTTACAGAAGTATCGTTTTTAACAACAAACTCATAAGTCTTGTCACCTGCCGTTATGACTACTTTTTCAATATTTACATACTTAGGACTTAATACCGTATTAGGTATCATCTGGTCATAAGAGTAATTAACCCACGGAACAGCGTTTTTATCCATTTGATAAATAATAGAGTCACTCATAAGATAGAAAAGTCCCTCATCATCAGGCTTTGTTGCCTTGTAGCTTACGCTGATATCAGGAAATTGAGCTTCTACGGTAACATAAGGCTTATCAAGTCCGTACTGAGCTATTTTTTCTTCATCAGGAGATACTGCCAGCACTTTCTTTGCAGAAAGGCTTCTTACATTGTTTACCATATAAGTGACCGTTTCTTCGTTAGCGATAGTCTTATCAGGAGAGGTAATCACGTATGACTGCGAAAAAGCTTTGTTGTCGTTGTGTTCAAGAACAACGTCTTTTCCGAACAAGCTGCCGCCGAATACCATTTTTGTGAATATGTTGTCATTGTCGTCACGTGCGGCTGAGCCTATATCCGTTGTGAGCATATCCATAGCGCCCGTCAGATATCCGTCAACCGAACTACTCTCTGCAAGATAAACATTTTCGTCACCGTCAAGCATAATATATGCGCCCTTGTCTGCGTCTGCGTCATTACCGAGAGTAATTGTGCGTTTTTCGCCCGACTGATACGTTACAGCTACAACCGCCCTTGGTGAATCAAAACCGAAGTCCGATTTTGCCGAACCGTCGTTTACCTTTTTCACGGCAGTTACAGCAGCACAGTCAGCAGCAAGACCGTCAGGCGAACCCGTAAGCAGCTGCATATCCTCATACCCTACAAGAGTATATACAGTAGCGTCTGTCAAATAAGACGCTGTGCCGTCTGAGGCTGTTGTCTGCGTTTTCGGAGTTTCAGACAGCAGAGTATACTTTCCTGTTTCGTTTTCAACGTCTATTTGCTTTATATCGGCAGGCACATAACTTATCAGATGTATATGCTCCTCGCCTGTTATCGTTTCAACTTGATTTGACGAGGTATCTTCACCCACATGCTCCGGTACGGCAAATTTTACAAGCAAAAGTCCGCCAGTAAGAACCGCAACCGAGCTTAAAGCTATTATCATTGTTTTTGTAGTCTTTTTCATATTTTCGCCCCTTTACATATTACGACGCTTCATAAATATTACAAAGCCTACTACTATTACCAAGATCGGCAGTAATACAATAAACAGAGTACCCAATACATTTATCTGAGCAGATGTAATACCAAGCTCCTTTGTTGTCAGGCTCTTTGCTTCAATAGATATTCCGACATCACCTCTGCCCGTTACACTATTCAGAACAGAAATAATATAAGACGAGTTACCATATACAGCAGAACGCAGCAGGCTTTCGTCAAGACCTAAAGAACAGCCTATAACGATTATATCTGACTCTTTGTTTGCTGTTTCGCCGGAATCGCTGCTTGTATTTTCGGTTGATTTCTTCTTTGATATTACGCCAATGTTTACATTTGGAGTATCTACTTTTTCAGACTTTGCTTCGTCGCCCGTATCGGTAGGATATACAACTGAGCTTTTATCTGAAAGCGTCATAAGCGCTGAAACATTTGTATTTGTTTCATCAAGAATTTTGACCGGCTTTGTAAAGCTGCTGATAACGCAGAACGGAAGTGAAGTATTCTTCATACCCGTTGTATAAGACATATCCTTATACTGAGTTGCAAAGAGATAAAGACTGTTTCCGAGAGGTGCCATATAGCTTGTATCATTTTCAAGCGCATAACCATTTTCAACGGCAATATCCCATTCTTCGAGAAGCGAGTCTATATTCGGGAATTCCTTTAATGCAGACGGAGCAACATACAAAAGCTGTTTTCCGAGTTTGCCGTTATTGTTGAGGAATTCAGAGATACGATTTACAAAAGCTTCGTTAAGGTCAACTGTCGGATCATACAGAACAAGTACGGCTGTATCTTCGGGAATATCTCCGACTGCGGGAGATACCTCTGCTGTTTCAAAGCCGTTTGTTTCAAGATAGTTTTTGAAGAAGTCGTAGTCCTGACCGTTGATATCAGAAACGAATGTTACCTTCGGCTTATCTGCGGTAGTATCATACAAAATTGCAGATGTTACAGCCTGCTCTACCATTGAGCCTGCAATATAATAATTATAAGTATTATAGTCTATCTGGATATCAAACATATCATGTTCAGTGAGATATTTATAATCATTCTCACCCTGCACGATAACGCCGTAATACGAAAGAGTTTCATTCGGGTATTTGCTGCTGAATGTCGGGTTGGTAGACATATCAACATATTCGATCGTAATATGATCGCTGTTGTTTTCGTACTCGTGTAAAAGGGTATTGGCTTGTATATAGTACTCGCCGCCGTTTTTGAAATCCTTTTCTTCACCGAGAACGATAATTTTAATATCCTGATCCAGCTTAGCAAGATAATCAAGCGTATCTTGTGAAAGCTCAAAGCTGTCTGTACCGGTAGTATCAAATGTAAGAGCCGGTATTTTTTCGTTCAGCGTCATAGCGATAATGTTTACTATGATGACCGCTGCAATAAACAACACTACTAATACAACAGAGAACCAGCCTCTCTTGAATGCTCTTTCTTTAAGCGCACGTTTGCTCTTTCTTGCTGCCTTTTTTTCAGCCTTTTCAGCGGATTTTTTTTCGTCGGTTTTCTTCTTTTCCGTTTCAGGCTTTTTGGCAGATTTTTCTTCACTCTCGTCCTTTGCCTTCTCCTCTGTATCCTCATCTGACTTTTCTTCTGAGGTACTCTCGGTATCGCTTACGGATACTTCTTCAGGTTCTTCAACCGGTATTTCGTCTGCTATGCTTTCAAGCTCGTTTTCGGGGGACTCGGACGCTTCGTTATCTGTATTTTCCGTACTCTCCGTAACAGCGGTATTTTCGGCTGCTTCATCTATCGCTGCGGCTTCTTCTGTCTGATTTGCTTCGGTTATTTCCTCGGCTGTATCATTGTTTTTTGAGATAGTAAGCTTGCTTTCGGTTTGCTCGGACTTCTTATTTTTTTTCTTGCTCATATTTTTACACCCTCCTTAGCTCCAGCGTTTTTTCTCTATAACACGAACTGTAAGGAATACAAACAGCGTTATTACCGACAAAAAGAATACTACATCTGCAAAGCTCAAAAGGCCTACCGTAAAGTTCTGATAGTGAGTCATAAACGAGATCTTCTGCAATGCAGTAGAGATGATCTGCACAGGAACAGCCTTTGCAACGTTATCTATAAGATATACCGAAAGACCAACTGCAAAGCCTGTAATTGCGGCTATCATCTGGCTTTCTGTCAAAGAGGACAAGAACAGGTCAATAGAGATCATTGTGCTGCCAAGAATGAACAATCCGAAGAAATTGCAGAGAATAACAGCCCAGTTAGGCGTTACAAAGAATGACAGAACAAACCCAAACACAAGATAAATCGCCATACATACAAGATAAAGGATACAAGCGGCAAACAGCTTGCCCAAAACAATGCCGAGAATGCTTACAGGCGAGGTAAGCAGCGCCTGATCTGTTTTCAAACGCTTTTCGTCGCTCCACAGCTTCATACAAAGAATCGGTGTAAGAAGTATAGTTACAAGGAACATATTAGTAAAAACGTATGTAAGGTTAGAGGAATCGTTTGAAAGACAGATTATTGTAAAAAACAATCCCGAAAAGAAAAAGAATATCGCCATTACAACGTAAGCCACAGGCGAACAAAAATAAGAGTAAAGCTCTCTTTTGATAATCGCACCCATTACTGCTGCCTCCTTTTATTAGAATACTGAGTATCGTTTGTAAGCCGCAAAAATGCTTCTTCAAGTGAAATATTGTCGCTGCGCATTGTAAGTATCGGCAGATCTTCAGCAGCCATAGCATAAAACAGCTTGCGTCTGATATCAACATCTTCTTCAATGTCAACGCTAAATTCAAAAACGTTATCTCCGAGTTCTTTTTCGGTTTTAACGCTTTTAACGTCGGGAATACAAGAAATAGTATCAATGATCTTTGTTTTGTTACCCTCAGCCTCGACGATCAGACGATTTGATTTTCCGAGCTTCTGAGAAAGTCCCTCGGTAGTTTCATCTGCAACTACTTTACCGTTGCTGATGATAACTACTCTGTCGCAAATTGCCTGCACCTCTGACAAAATATGCGACGACAAAATAACAGTATGCTTTTTGCCCAGACTTTTAACAAGATTTCTGATTTCTATTATCTGCTTAGGATCAAGACCTACGGTAGGTTCGTCCAGAATAAGAACGGGCGGATTTCCCAAAAGTGCCTGTGCCAGACCTACACGCTGTTTATATCCCTTTGAAAGGTTCTTTATAAGTCTGTGTGTAACAGTGCTTATCTTAACGAGTCTGCAAACCTCCTCAATATGCTCCTCCTTATCCATTTTCACCTTTTTCAGATCGAACATAAATTCAAGGTATTTCTGTACGGTCATATCCATATAAAGCGGCGGTATTTCGGGAAGATATCCTATTTTACTTTTTGCTTGTTTCGGATCCTCCAAAATCTCACAGCCGTCAATAGTGACTGTACCGCTTGATGATGACAAATAACCTGTGATTATGTTCATAGTCGTTGACTTGCCTGCACCGTTAGGTCCGAGAAAACCGAGAATTTCTCCGCTGGGGGCGGTAAAGCTTACGTTATCCACGGCAACCTTATCGCCGTAGCATTTAGTAATATTTTTAACCTCGATCATGCTGTATCACTCCTTTTAATAATTTGCATTTTTTATTTTTAAAAAACAGTTTGACTTTTCTATTATCCAACAAAAATATTACCAAAATATGAATTGCAAGGGTAAAAGCAATGAAAAAATAATAATTTTTTCTCTTTTTTAGTAAAATTGAAAAAATAGACAAATCACTATTCTATAATATATCACGCATACTTAAAAATAAGTATAAAATTGTCAAGAAAAAAAATATTTACTATTTGCTAAAAGTGAAAAATTCGGTTTTCACACAACAGCTTTGTTGCAAACAGTTAACTTTCGTTTTCTATGAAAAAAACGGCAATATAAAAACAGCACTTTGCCGTAAAAAGCAGAGTGCTGTTTTTGTCTGAATTTTTTTGTTAATAGATTGTATCAACCCAAAACATTTTTAAATATGCTGAGACCCTCGTCTATCTCCTCTTTTGTGATATTGAGCGGCGGCAAAAATCTGATCTTTGTCTTTGCGGTAAGAACAAGCAAGCCGTTTTCAGCGCATTTTGCGGCTATATCTGCGGCTTTATACTTATCGTTAAGAGTTATTCCTATCATCATGCCAAGTCCTGAAATATCCTCAACTGCGGGAATAGCCATAAGCTCTTTTCTGAAATAATCGCCCTTTGCAGATACATCTTCAAGTACGCCCTTATCAAGAAGCTCACCGAGTACGGCATAAGCTCCTGCACATGATACGGGATTCCCGCCGAACGTTGAACCATGATCGCTGAAGCCGAGAACTCCGCCTGTTTTTTCGTTCATAAGAACAGCGCCTATCGGCAAACCGCCTGCAAGTCCTTTTGCAAGAGTTGTAATATCGGGAATAACTCCGAACTGGCGGCTTGTAAGCAAAGTTCCTGTTCTGCCAACACCCGTTTGTACCTCGTCAACAATGAAAAGTATATCTTTTTCTTTGCAGAAATTGTAAACGAACTTTACAAAATCCTTATCCGCTGCCACAACTCCGCCTTCACCCTGAACAAGCTCTATCATTACTGCGCAAACAGTATTATCAAAAGCTTTTTCAAGTGCGGCTGTATCGTTTATAGGTACATACCTGAATCCGCCCGTAAACGGATAGAAATTCTTATGAAAAACGTCCTGTCCTGTTGCTTCAAGTGAGGCAATAGTTCTGCCGTGGAATGAGTTTTTAAGTGTAATAATGTTTACACAGTCCTTGCCCTTGTTGTCCGTACCGTATTTTCTTGCAACCTTTATTGCACCCTCGTTAGCCTCTGCACCGGAATTTGCAAAGAACACCTTGCTATATCCCGTTGCTTTGCACAGCTTTTCGGCAAGTAAAACGTCGGGTACCGAATAAAAAATATTTGACGTATGC
This sequence comes from Clostridia bacterium, assembly GCA_017402845.1. Lineage (GTDB taxonomy): Bacteria > Bacillota > Clostridia > Oscillospirales > Acutalibacteraceae > RUG592. Next base: position 25,729 of record JAFPLH010000089.1, on the reverse strand, counting down.
TGCATTGTCTGAGCCTGCGCACATACTGCCGAAACCCAGTTTTCGTTACAGTAGCCTAAGCTGTTTACGCCTATACCTGAGGTAAAGTCTATATACTTTTTACCGTCAACATCATATGCGGTAGAGCCTTTGCCCCTTGCAAGTACGACGTTTTGTCTTTTGTAAGTATTGGCAATGTATTTTTTGTCGTTTTCTATGTAGTATTCGTTAGTCATATTCTTCACTCCTCTAAAAGAATACAAATATTATTGCACTGTAACGAAGATTTGTCAAGTGCAGATCAAACGATAACGATTATATTATACATTAATCTTGACAAATCTTCATTACAATGAGATAATATAATGTAAATCGTTTAGGATAATCATAATTACTGGAGGTTAAAATTATGGCTAAAGAGCTTGCAAAGGCTTACGAGCCTGCTCAATTTGAAAACAGGATCTACGAATTCTGGATGAATAACGGTTATTTTCATGCAGAACCCGACAAAAACAAAAAACCTTATACTATTGTAATGCCGCCGCCGAATATTACAGGTCAGCTTCACATGGGGCATGCACTTGATAATACCTTGCAGGATATTCTTATCAGATTTAAAAGAATGCAGGGTTACAGCGCATTGTGGCTGCCCGGCACAGATCACGCTTCTATTGCTACCGAGGCAAAGATCGTTGAGGCTATGCGTAAAGAGGGCATCACAAAAGAAGAAATAGGCAGAGAAAAATTTCTCGAACGTGCATGGGACTGGAAAAAAGAATACGGCGGACGTATCGTTAAGCAGCTTAGAAAAATCGGCTCCTCAGCAGACTGGGAGAGAGAACGCTTTACTATGGACGAGGGCTGCAACAAAGCTGTTAAAGAGGTTTTTGTTCGCCTTTACGAGAAAGGTCTTATATACAGAGGAGAAAGGATAATTAACTGGTGTCCGAAATGCCTTACTTCTATTTCAGATGCCGAGGTCGAGTATGAGGAGCAGGCAGGTCATTTCTGGCATCTGCGCTATCCTCTCAAAGACGGTTCGGGTTATATCAACCTTGCAACAACACGTCCTGAAACACTTCTGGGAGATACAGCAGTTGCCGTAAATCCAAATGATGAACGCTATAAAGATATGGTAGGCAAAACTCTTATTCTGCCTATCGTACACAGAGAAATTCCCATTGTTGCTGATGATTATGTTGAAATGGATTTCGGTACAGGCGTTGTAAAGATCACACCTGCGCATGATCCCAACGACTTTGAAGTTGGTCTGCGTCATAATCTGCCCGTTATCAACGTAATGACAGACGATGCAAAAATTACCAACGATTACCCCAAGTATGCAGGTATGGACAGATATGAGGCTCGCAAGGCTATTGTTGAGGATCTCAAAGCCGAGGGCGCACTCGTTATAATTGAGGACTATTCACATAATGTTGGTACTTGCTACCGCTGCTCAACTACCGTTGAACCGAGAGTTTCAAAACAATGGTTCGTTAAAATGAAGCCGCTTGCAGGTCCGGCAATAGACGCAGTTAAAAACGACGATACTCAGTTTATACCGCCGCATTTTGAGAAAACATACTTCCACTGGCTCGAAAACATTCGTGACTGGTGCATTTCTCGTCAGCTTTGGTGGGGACATCAGATTCCTGCTTTCTACTGCGACGACTGCGGCGAAACAGTTGTTACTAAGGATAATTCCGCTTGCTGCCCTAAATGCGGTAAGACTATGCGTCAGGATCCCGATACTCTTGACACATGGTTCTCGTCTGCCCTCTGGCCGTTCAGCACATTGGGCTGGCCTGAGAAAACTGCCGAAATGGAATACTTCTACCCCACAAGCGTACTTGTTACAGGTTACGATATTATTCCCTTCTGGGTTATGAGAATGATGTTCAGCGCACTTGAACACGTTGGAGAGGTTCCCTTCAAAACCGTTCTTATTCACGGTCTTGTTCGTGACTCGCTCGGCAGAAAAATGAGTAAATCTCTCGGCAACGGCATTGATCCGCTTGAGGTTATCTCTCAGTTCGGCGCAGACGCACTCCGTCTTACTTTAGTTACGGGCAACGCTCCCGGAAACGATATGCGTTATTCCGAAGAAAAAGTAACTGCAAGCCGAAACTTTGCAAATAAGCTCTGGAATGCAAGCCGCTTTGTACATATGAATATTGACGATCACAACGTAGAAAACAAGCTGCCCGAAAATCTTGAACCCGAAGATAAGTGGATAATCAGCACACTTAACGACGTTGCAGGTCAGGTTTGTGAAAACCTCGATAAGTTTGAGCTTGGTATTGCAGTACAAAAGGTTTACGACTTTATCTGGGACTGCTACTGCGACTGGTATATCGAACTTGCAAAAGCAAGACTTCAAAGTGACGGCGAATCTGCACAGGCTGCAAGACAGGTTCTCGTTTGGGTGCTTGACAGAGCTTTAAGACTTCTGCACCCGTTTATGCCGTTCATCACCGAGGAGATCTGGCAGACCTTGCCGCATGAGGGCGCAACAATTATGCTTCAAAAATTCCCTGAGTACAGCAAAGAGTTAAACTTCCCCGAAGCATCAGCCGAAATGATACGCATTATGGACGCTGTAAAAGCAATACGCAACCGCCGTGCAGAAATGAATGTTCCGCCGTCACGCAAAGCAAAGGTATATGTAGCTTCACAGTTTGCCGATACCTTTAACAACGGTGCTAAATTCATTGTAAAGCTTGCTTCTGCAAGTGAAGTTGAAGTAGGCGCTGCTTTTGACATTGACGGGGCTGTTACCATTGTTACGGCTGACGCTAAGATCTATATTCCAATGGACGAGCTTGTTGACAAAGAGGCTGAATTAAAGCGTCTTAACAAAGAGCTTGAAACAACAAAGAAGCTTCTCGCTCAAGACGAGGGCAAGCTAAACAATGCAGGATTTATGGCTAAAGCTCCCGAAAAGGTTATCGAGAAGATCAAGTCACAGGCTGAAAAAGAGCGTGAAAAGATCGCAATGATAACGGCAGCTATTGAAGCATTGAAATAATCGAAATAATTGATACCAAATAATACAAAGCACTTTGAACACAGTCAAAGTGCTTTGTGTAACATATGAGAGAATTTTTATGGAAATTAAAACCTTTAACTATCTTCCCGACGACGCAAAAAACATTAGGCAAGCTGTTTTCGTAGACGAACAAGGCTTTATTGAAGAATTTGACGACAAAGACAAAGACTCGCTTCACATTGTATTATACGAAAACGGAGAACCTGCCGCTGCTTGCAGAGTACTGTTTGACGACAGCAAACAGTGCTATATGATAGGGCGAGTTGCAGTATTAAAGGAGTATAGAAAAAATCATCTTGGCTCATTACTTCTTGATACCGCCGAAGAATACATTCGCACCAAAGGCGGCAAGCTCTGCGCTGTTTCTGCTCAATGCAGGGCAGAAGCCTTTTACAGCAAATCAGGCTATAAAGCCGAAGGTGATATGTATTATGAAGAATACTGTCCGCATATCTTTATGAAGAAAATTTTATGATAACCCGCGCCTCTGCCTGTTCTCTGCATTACTCATTCAAGCAGGGTTTATGAAATTATATTACCTGCGTTGGCAAAAAACAAATAACCGCCCTTTTACGGGCGGCTATTCTTTTATTTAGCAAAGTATCTATTTAGAAAGGTTTGTCAAACAAAGATAAGAACAAATCGCTATTCTATAATAAAAAATGCCGAATTACTCCTGCTCTGCCTTCATCTGTGCAAAGCACTCGCTGCAGAATACATCTCTGCCTTCTCTGGGCTTAAAAGGAACCTTTGCAGGACCGCCGCATCTTGCGCAAGTAGCCTCGAAGAACTCTCTTGCAGGCTTAGCGGAATTTTTGCGTGCAGCACGACATTCCTTACATCTTTGTGGCTCGTTTACAAAGCCTTTCTCTGCGTAGAACTCCTGCTCACCTGCGGTAAATACAAATTCGTTTCCGCAATCTTTGCAAATAAGTGTCTTATCCTCGTACATTGAAATTACCTCGTTTCTATTGTGTTTCTATTGTTTGTTTTTCGCCGGTCGTCTCCGTTTGTACAGCTCCGCCCGACATTTATCTCCAATCTCTTAAAGAGATATACGGACTAATTGATCCTTTTATTGATTTTTGTTCTGATCCTCTGTATAGCGTTATCCACCGATTTTACCGTTATACCAAGCTGCTTTGCAATATCGCCGTAGCTTTCACCCGTGATATACAGATCAAAAACCTGCTTCTCCTTTTTTGAAAGCATATCGGTAATACGCTTTTTCAAAGAAGAAATATTCTCTTTGCAGATGTACAGTTCCTCGGGATCAGTATCATTTTCGCCTGAGGGCAGATATTCTGCTATTAGCTTTTCGGCGTTAATGCTTGAATCGTCAAGCGAAATAAAAATATTCGACGAGCCTTTAATATTGTCAGAGCGTTCAAGCAGCTTGATTATTCTGTGACTTATACAAAGTGAAGCAAATGTTTTAAAGGAAGCTTCTCTGTTTTTATCATAAGCCTTTACTGCCGAAAACAATCCAAGCATACCCTCCTGAATAAGATCGTCACGATCAAAACCTGTGATCTTGTATTTTGAGGTTATGGTTCTGATAAGCCAGAAATACCTTTCTGCCAATAAAGAAAAGGCGTGTTCATCACCTGCTTTAAAACAGTTTATAAGCTCAATGTCGGATATTTCATTTTTTTTATTTGCCGTATCATGTGCCGAAACAGCTTCGCCCACTTGACCACCTCTGTAACGATTTCTTCTCTATGGTATATCTTACACCAATAAAATCAATATGTCAATAGGATTTTAAAACTTCTTTATTAAATTTTTAATTTCCTCATTAAAAAAATGTCGAAAAATAATAAAACATATTAAATCACGTTTCATTTTATATTGCACGCTTGAAAAATAATATGTATAATAATAATATAATTTACTAACATTCAAAAGGAGCTAAAGCTATGGTACAGCGCTGTTTTGGTATGGCACTTGCGGGAATAGACGCATTCCCTGTTATTATTGAGGCTGATATTACAACCGGTCTGCCCTCTTTCGATATTGTAGGACTGCCCGACGCAGCCGTTAAAGAATCCCGTGACAGAGTACGATCTGCAATGCGCAACTGTGGGTTTGAATATCCTGTCGGTAAGATAACAATTAATCTTGCGCCTGCCGACGTTAAAAAAGAAGGGCCGCTTTACGATCTGCCTATACTTATTGCAATTCTCAAAAGAACAGGTCAGCTTCATGCAAATATAGACGACTCTGTTTTCATAGGTGAAATATCGCTTTCGGGAAGCGTTCGTGCCGTAAACGGAGTTTTGCCCATGACCATAGACGCATTGAACGCCGGGTACAAAAGGATATTCATACCGCAAGATAACGCTCGTGAAGCTGCTGTCGTGCAGGGAATCGAGGTATACCCCGTAGACAATATAAAAACACTTTGCGATCACCTCTCCGGCAGAAGTGCAATAATACCCGCCTCACCCGATAATACATACACTGACAATACAGCAGGGTATACTGTCGATTTTTCGCAGGTAATGGGACAGTATGACGCCAAAAGAGCTATTGAAATAGCTGCCGCAGGAAGTCACAACATACTGCTTATAGGTCCGCCCGGTTCGGGAAAAAGTATGCTTGCGCAGAGAGTACCGACAATACTGCCCGATATGACCTTTGAAGAAACTATCGAAACCACAAAAATATACTCTATTGCCGGTCTGCTGCCTGAGGGCTCGCCGCTTATTACAAAAAGACCGTTTCGCTCACCGCATCACTCCGCCTCACCCATGGGCATTACAGGCGGCGGACGTACTCCGAAGCCCGGTGAAATTTCCCTTGCAAATAACGGCGTACTGTTTCTTGACGAGCTGCCCGAATTCTCAAAGTTCACAATGGAAGCACTCAGACAACCGCTTGAGGACGGTAAGGTCACAATATCTCGTGTAAGCGGTACTCTTACATACCCTTGCAACATCTCTCTAATATGCGCTATGAATCCATGTCCTTGCGGTTATTACGGCGATCCTACAAAGCACTGTACATGTACACCGAACGCCGTAAAAAAATACCTTAACAAGATCTCCGGACCTCTGCTTGACAGAATAGATCTTCACGTTGAAGTACCGGCTGCTAAGTATGATGAATTATCGTCAACTGTACCTGCCGAAAGCTCAGCCGAAATAAGAAAGCGTATAAATGCCGCCCGTGACATACAAACGCAGCGTTTTAAGGGTACCAGTATCAACTGTAATGCGAGAATAAACTCTGAAATGCTGCACAAGGTATGTGTGCTCGATAAAAAAGCCGACGCCGCCTTAAAGCGCTCTTTTGACAAGCTCGGACTTTCTTCAAGAGCATACACAAAAATATTAAAGGTCGCCCGTACAATCGCCGATCTTGAGGGTGATGAGATCATCAGATTCGAGCATATTTCAGAGGCTATACAATTTAGAAGTCTTGACAGAAAATACTGGAACAGATAGTATTGCCCGCATCGGGTACGCTCTTTAAGGTATAAAACTCTTGTAAATTTTTATGCACAAAGTTTTTTATCGGGTGAATAAATTTTCAGAAAATTATCACATATTTTACGCATTTGATTATTGACATTATAAGGCATAATCTTTATAATTAAAGTAAGAGAAGACATGAGGTTTGTGCGTCCGCAAGAATACGCCTCTGTCACTGTGGTACTCTTTTAGGGTGAAAAAAACATTAAAATTAGGGAGGAATTTCAAATGACATTAAAAAGAACGATGTGTGCTCTTTTAGCCGCATCACTCCTTGCATCAGGTGTTGTTTTAACTCAGAGCTCTGCTTCTGCTAACACCGTTGATGTCGAAAAGTCAGAGGTCACAACTGATCTCGCAGCAAGCTACGGTCTTGCTTCAAACATTCAGGACGGTGTTATCCTTCACTGCTTCGACTGGACATACAACGATATTAAAGACGAGCTGCCGAACATTGCAGCAGCAGGCTTTACTTCGGTTCAGACTTCTCCGGCTCAGCCTGACGGAACAGGCGTTTGGTACTGGCTTTATCAGCCGAAGGGCTTCTATATCGGAAACAACGGCTTGGGTACAAAGCAGGATCTTACTAATCTTTGCACCGAGGCTGAAAAGTACGGTGTAAAGGTTGTAGTTGACGTTGTTGCAAACCACCTCAACGGTCAGACTTCAAGCGTTGATCCCGAACTTCAGGACTCTCAGTATTGGCACAACTGGGGCGGTGTTCCCGATGACAAGTGGGGCGACAGAAACTGGGTTATCTACGGTGAGATCGGTATGCGTGATCTTGCAACAGAAAATACTTTTGTTCAGCAGAAAGTTAAATCTTATGTAGAAGAACTCAAAAGCGTTGGTGTTGACGGTATCCGTTGGGACGCTGCAAAGCACATTGGTCTTCCCGGTGAGCAAGGCGACTTCTGGCCGACTGTTACTTCAGTATCCGGTCTTTGGCATTACGGTGAGATCCTTGATAACCCTGGCGGCGATCCTGAATCAATCATGAAACAGTACACCAACTACATTTCAATTACAGACTCCGGCTACGGTCATTCGCTCAGAGACGCTGCAAGAAACGGCTCTGTTCCGGGTGGTTATGCTAACTGGGCTGCAAGAGGTCTTACATCTGACAAGATCGTATATTGGGGTGAGAGCCACGATACATGGGCAAATGCTTATGACTGGGGTTATTCACACGATATGAGCCAAGAGCAGATCGACCGCTGCTACGCAAACGTTGCAGCTCGTGCATTTGCTACTTCTCTTTACTTCTCTCGTCCGTTCTCCGATCCAAGTGCAAAAGAGAATACAAAGATCGGTGCTAAGGGCAGCACATCATTTACAAACAAAGCTATTGCAGAAGTTAATAAGTTCCATAATGCAATGGTTGGCAAGAAAGACTGGTATACAGCTGAAAACGGCGTTGCATCTATCACACGTCAGGGCGGCGGCGCAGTAGTTATCAAAGGCAGCGGCGGCGGTCAGGTTACTATCGCTAACGGCGGCGGCTTTGCTAAATCAGGCACATATACAGACGCAGTATCCGGTAATCAGTTCACTATCACTGACAGCACAATCTCAGGTAACGTAGGCGACAGCGGTATTGCTGTTCTTTATGACGGTAAAGACGAGCCTATCATCGTTAGCGATACAGATACTACCGTTGATCACAGCGATTCAGATACACATTCTGATGTTGTAACAGGTGATGTAAATATTTACTTCGATAACAGCTCTTACAACTGGGGTAAGGTTTTTGCGTATGTTTATACAGGCGACGGCGATAACGCAGTATCAATGGCAAAATGGCCCGGCACACAGATGACTCTTGATTCAAAGACCGGTTACTACAAGCTCAGCGTTAAGGGCTTCGAGAATGGCAGAGCAATCTTCTCCGACGGTAACGACGACGCTGCAAAGAGATATCCCGCAGACATGGATCCCGGTCTTGCAATCGGCGGTAAGTCTAAGATATTGAAAGCTAACCATGTTTGGGAAGACTATAAAGAAGAAGTTACCACTGATACAGGTGTAGATACATCCACTGATACAACTACTGATACAACAACAGATACAAGCACTCCGGACACAGAGACAGACACAAAGGTTAAGGTTCTTCTTGGTGACGCTAACCAGGACGGCAAAGTAAGCCTCAGAGATGCTTCTCTTGCTCTTAAGGTTACAGTTAAGAAAGCTACACTTACAGATAAGGGTACGCTTGCTGCTGATGTTGACGGTAACGGCAATGTAACAGCTGCTGATTCCTTGGCAATTCAGAGATTTGATATCGGAATTGCGTCAGGCGATATCGGTAAAACAGTAGAAAAGTAAAAACCCCATTACAACTTCTATATTCAATTTTCAAATTGCAGAGAATGACGTTTGCTCATTCTCTGCTTTTCTTTTTGTAATTTTTTGTCTTGACATTGATTTTATTGTATGTTACCATAAGGATAACAGAATTGTAATATTATGAAAAGGAGATACCACCAATGAACAAAGCAAAAAGATTTTTGTCTTTTGCGCTCTGTTTAAGCTTGATGACAGCATGTATCACATCATTAAGCGTAACCACCGCAAGCGCAAACGAGGCAGAATACGCTCTCTCAAGAACGCAGGATCGTTCTTACAACTTCCGTGATGATTATGAGTTGAACGGCAACTACGCTGATGACCTTATCAGAGTAGCAAGAGCGCAGATAGGTCTTACCACCGACGAGGCAGGATACACAGAAGACTGGTGTGCAAACTTTGCAAACGACTGCGCAAGACTTACCGGCATGCCTGACAACATTATACCCTATAATTACGATTTGCGTGCAAGCTGCAGATATATGTATTATGAAATGATAGAGAACTGCGGCGCAGTTGTTATTGACGATATCAGAAACTTACAGTCAGGCGACCTTGTATTTTACTACTGCCCTGAGTCTGACTTCTGGCTTCATGTTGCTATTGTAGAAAGCTCTGACTACTATCTTGAAGGAAATATTACCGTTGGAGATAACGAAGAAGTTATTCGCTCAGATTTAGGCTACAATTTCGGCTGTTATATGCATGATCCAAAAAAAGACAATACCGACAACGGTCATGTTAAAAGAATTTACGTACGCCCAAATTATCCCGATCGTCCTTATATGCTTTATAGCGACACATTCCCCGATAATTACCCTGTTCCAACAAGAGATCTTTTTGTAGACTCCCCTATCACATGCGCCGGCTATGAGGTTTCTTGGGTTCAGGCTGTATTATATCAGCTCGGATATATGGACATTGTTACAGGCAGCTATTATCAGATGACCGCTTCTGCCGTTTCTAATTTTCAAAAAGATCACGGCCTTTCAGCAACCGGAGTTGTAAACAGTGCCACAACAAAGGCACTGGAGGAAGCTTGGATAAAGGTCAGAGATCCCTCATACGAAAACTTCAAAACCAACAAAACACATTACAAGTACAACGATGATATAACAGTTACGATCGACTGCATAAGCACAATTGCATCTCAGTTGCAAATATATAATCTTACCGGCGATCTGCTTAAAACTGCTGACAATACATCAAACTACACATTCAATGCAAGCGAACTTGGCGAGGGTTCTTATGCGCTTTACTATTCGCTTACAAGTCCGTTTACTACAATAAAGACAAACCCCATAATTATTACAATTCAAGGACCTGAACCACAAAAGGGTACTTTAAAGGTATCTGCCGGCTCAGACTTCTCCCCCACAGCTTTTTCATGGAACGAAACAGAGTATACCACTTCATACAATATTACCGTACTCAATGCTGACGGCTCGGAATACTCAACATATACGGGTATTACAGATGTCACCGAACACAGCGTGCTTCTTCCCGAAGGAAGCTACAAAGCCTTTTTGACTTCAAAAAATAAGTATTCAAAGACAAAAAGTGATGAAATCAACTTTACCGTAGGAAACGGAAATCCCAAAAATATCGGAGATACATTCTATGCAAAGGTAACCCTGAACGGTGAATCTGTATTCAATTATAATAATACTCCATCTATCGGCACAGGTTACGGAAAATCGCTTAGCTGGTATGTAAAAGCTAACAGCGACAACTCCTATTCACTGATAAACTGTAAAAACGGTTTGGCGCTTACTGCCGGCGTGAATGGTAATACTACATTTGAAAAGCAATCTGATGAAATGAATCAGCACTGGTACTTTACCTCTTACGGTGACGGATATATTATCACATCTGCCGCACAAACAGGCAAGGTACTCAAAGCCGATGACGGTACTCTTGTTCTTGCGAACTCCTCACGCTGTGCAGATGAAACTCTTATTTTTGATACTGTTTCTGCCGTACACAGCTACACTCTCGCAGAGGTTACTGCACCGAGCGCCACAAAGAAAGGATTTGCTCGATATGTATGTAATGTATGCGGCGAGGAAATGACGATAGAGATACCTGAGGATACAACTCTCCCTGCTACGCCCGATACACCCGACGCACCCACAACAAAAGAAATGCTTATAGGTGACGCTAACCATGACGGACAAATCACTGCCAAGGATTCGCTCATTATACAGCGTGGTGTTATTGGATTATTACACATATCTCCGCTTGATAAGATAATCAACGATACTAATCTTGACGGCAGCTTTTCATCTGCTGACAGTCTGAGCTTACTCAGAAAAACGCTTGATCTGCCTGTTGACTGCTATGCAGGACAGACTATCAAGGTTACATATCAATAAGAATATCAGAAAAATAACTTACCGCCCCACTATTCTCATTTGTACGAGATAGTGAGGCGGTTTTTTACTTATTTTCTGTATCGTGTTCAACCCGCTTTTGAAACATTTCCATATAAGGCGTTGAGCGAAGATTAAACGGCTTAAAATCTTTATTCAAAAAACAATGCTTGCTTTCTGCCGTACATATCAAGGCATTGTCTTTTGTATTCTTCATTTCGTATGATACTGTCATTCTAAGTCCGTTGAATCTGGTGATCTTTGTAGTTATTTCGATGACATCTGCAAATGTTGACGTTTTATGATACCTGCACGATACTTCAAGCACTGGCGAGCATATTCCCTCTTTCTCCATTACATCAAAGCCGCAGCCTATCTGTGAGAGATAATCTACCCTTGCTTCTTCAAGCCAGCGAATATAATTTGAATGGTGTGTTATTCCCATTTTGTCCGTTTCGTAATATTGTACTTTATGATAATAAGGTTTCAACTTCAATTCTCCTTTCAGTCTTATAATATTAATGTATCATCAATGATCTGTTGATAAGATAAAAATCCCCCGATACTTTATCGGTGTATCGGGGTATTCTATAATACAACAGATGTATTAACTTTTGTGATTATTCAGCTTCTTTAGCCTTCTCTTTTTTTTCAGGCTTTGCTTCTGCTGCTGCATCGTTTGTTTTGCCTGAGCCAATGATAAGCTTTCTTATCATATCAACAGGAATCATAGTAATAGCAAGCAAGAATACAATTGCCCAGCCTGCAAGTCCGAACGGATCGCAGCTAAACATACTACCTATAAACTGGAACGGTGCCAAAGGAATAAGCTTACAGTTTACGATAACTGCCTGAATAACAATGATCAAAGCCATAACCTTAACAAAGTTTTTGTTCTCGTCAAGACCTCTGAGTATTCTAAAGCCGTTGTCACGAACATTAAAGCCGTTAGCAAGAGCTGCCCAGATAAACAGAACAAAGTAACCTGTGAGGTGCTGATCGGTTGTACCGAAGAAATTGCCAAATACAGGAAGCTTAAGGAATGCAAAGCTGACAATTGTAAGCCATGCGCCCATTGTGATGATCTGTGCAAGCATTGCCTTGCTGATAATGCTCTCGTCACGTCTTCTCGGCTTCTCATGCATATACTTCTTGAGTGCAGGCTCGTTACCAAGCATAATTGCGCCCAAGCTATCCATTACGAGGTTTACAAACAAAAGGTGTGTAACCTTCAAAGGTTCTTCAATACCGAAGAAAGGTGCAATAGCACTTACTACTACTGCGGCAACGTTAATAACAAGCTGGAATTTACAGAATTTAAGTATGTTGTGATAAATAGTTCTGCCGTACCAGATAGCGTCTTTGATAGAACGGAAGTTGTCGTCAAGAATAACGATCTTACCTGCCTCTTTGGCTGCTTCTGTACCGCTGCCCATAGCAAAGCCAACATCAGCACGCTTAAGTGCAGGAGTATCGTTTACGCCGTCACCTGTCATACCAACAACAAGATTCATCTCCTGGCAAAGACGAACCATTCTTGATTTATCAGTAGGTAATGCACGAGCAATTACTCTGATATTCGGTATTACCTTCTTAACCTCGTCGTCGCTCATCTGATTAAGCTGTGCAGATGACAAAGCTACGTCCTTATCAGTTTTAAGCAAGCCTGCGTCTTTTGCAATTGCAACTGCTGTTTCAAGGCGGTCACCTGTGATCATTACAACCTGAATACCTGCCTCTTGTACCTCTGCAATAGCGTCTTTAGCCTCAGGACGTACTTCGTCACGAATACCTACAAGACCTATGATTACTACGTCGTCATTGATCTTGTTCTCTGTAAGGTTCTTCTCAGAGTAGCCAAAAGCAAGCACACGCATTGCTTTTTCTGCAAGCTCGTCAATTTTAGCGTCAAGAACCTTTTTGTCGATCTTCTTAACATTTCCGTCTTTATCAAGATAAGACTTAGCACTTGCAAGAAGTCTTTCAGGTGCGCCCTTATAGAAGGTCTTGCCAACCTTGTTGATTCTTGCCTGGCTGAATTTGTTTGTTGAGTTAAAGCCCTGATTCTCAGATACTGCATAATCTTTATTCTGCGCAAGCTTGTTGAATGTTTCTTCACCGATAAACTTCATAAGAGCCTGATCTGTTGCGTTACCGCCGATAACCTTATGACGATCATCAAACATTGACTGTGTATTCTTGCCTATTGCAAGGTCTACAAGGTCTTTAACCTTAGAATACTTTGAAAGCTCGTCTATCTTAATAGACTTGCCGTCTGCTGTAAAGAAATCTACAACTTCAAGCTGACCTTTTGTGATAGTACCTGTTTTATCACTGAACAAGATGTTAAGTGAACCTGCTGTTTCGATACCGACAGCCTTACGAACAAGTACGTTATGGTCAAGCATTTTAGATGTGTTCTGCATGAGTACAAGCGATATCATAAGCGGAAGTCCCTCAGGAACTGCGCATACGATAATAACTACTGCAAGTGATACAGCGTCAACAAACTTTTGTACGATAATGCCTATATCCTGTCCGAAGAAAGCAGCAGGACCTGTTGCACCTGCGTCGCCTACGGGCTGGAAGAAAATAAAGTATGCAATGTAGAGAAGTGTAATAACAGCAGCGCCGATATAACCAAATGTTGAGATCTGACCTGCAAGCTTTGCAAGCTTAACTTTAAGAGGTGAGTCAGGCTCGTCCTCCTGCATTTCTTCTGCCATTTTACCCATCATTGTTTTAAGGCCTACCTTGCGAACATCAAGTACACCCTCGCCGTCGAATATAACTGCGCCTCTGAAAAGCGAATGTTCATCAACAAATGTATCGCCTGTTATATCCTCAGGGAAATCTACTTCTCCCTGTGCGGCAGTCTTTTTGCACTCCTCGGCTTCACCGTTAAGTGCAGAGTTGTCTACCTTCAAGTGACCGTCGATAAGAACACCGTCTGCGGGAATCTTATCACCCGACTGCAAAAGCACCTTGTCGCCTACAACAACGTCGTCCATTTCGATAACTGTAACAGCACCGTTTCTGTATACCTTACACTTATCTTTTTCTGTATTCTCTTTAAGCTCTCTGTACTTTGTGTCACTTGCAACGCCGGTTTTGGCAGAAACAGTTGCAACGATCAAAATAGCCACAATTGTTCCGATAGGCTCATATATTTCAGCCTTGCCAAAGAAGAACATAACAATCATGATCGCCGCAATTACAAGCAGGATCTTGATCATCGGATCGCCGAAAGTTTCCTTAAATTCCGCCCAGAACGTGGTAGGTTCAGAATCGGGTATCACGTTGGAACCATGTTCTTCCCGTGACTTTTCGACTTCCTGTTCGGTTAGTCCGTTGTATTTCACAAAAAATACCCCCTGTATAAAATATTATATATTAACGGAATATTGAAGACTATTACACTCCGACATTCCGTAAATACCTATTAGAACCCTTTTTTAGGATTCTCGTATCTTTCGGCAAGATCGCCAACTGAGCCGTCACGAGTACCGCTTCCGATAGCGTTGAACTTCCACTCGCCATTGTATCTGTATACCTCACCGAATACCATAGCGGTCATACCGCCGTAATTCTCGGTAAGATCATAACGCAGCATTTCCTGATTAGACGCTGCATTAACAATTCTGATGAATGCATTTTTTATCATGCCAAAATGCTGGTTCTTCTGATGTGCCTGATAAATATTAACAGCGATAACTATTCTGTCATACTCCATTGGAACTCTTGGCAGATCAATTACTATCTGCTCGTCGTCGCCGTCACCTGCACCTGTAAGGTTATCGCCCATGTGCTTTACCGAACCCGTAAAGTGAGTAAGATTGTTAAAATATACTACATCTTGACGGGAAACAAGTCTGCCGTTTCTAAGCAAAATAGCAAATGCGTCACAGTCTATCGTCTGCGGCGGAGCTGAGAACAGTCCTCCGAAGAAACCGCTTGATGAACCTGTTTTTGCTTCGTCCCAGCCTAATCCGACTACAATTCGGGAAAGTCCCGGATTGCCCTTTGAAAGGCTGACCTTTTGTCCTTTTTGCAAATTAACCGACATCAATATTCACTCCTTTATTTTCTGCCCGGCACCCATCTCATGCCCCAGCCGTAATCTTCGTCAAGATCACGATGTCCTTTATAAAATCTCATTATCTTTTCTACGCTAAATGTCTGATCATAATAATTCTCAAACAATACCAAACCGCAGATCTTACACTGAGAATCATAAGAATCCATTTTTACTACTATGTCTTCTGCGCCGGGATATTTAATTGTTATTACGGCGTCTGCCTGCTGCCAGTTTATAACGCCCGCATATATATAGGTATAAACGAGAATTCTTTTTATCTCTGAAAGCTTACTGCCGTTAATTGTAAGTGTTTCGCCCTCTTTTGAAGCTCCTGTTCTGTCGTCGCCGTCAAGCATAACATACGGCGGCTCAAGATAATTGCCAAACTGATTGCCCAAGGGCTGAATTGCACCTTTCTTTCCGTTTTTAAGCTCATAAAGACAACCTATATCAAGATCGATCCCGTCGATAGGCGGAGTAAACAGCGACGCTATTGTAAAGCGTGTTTTAGGTTTTTTATTCCACTTCAGATTGACAGAAATACGCCCAAGAGAGCTTGTACCTCTTTTTTTAAGGTTGACTTTTTTTCCCTTTTGTAAAGTTACAGACATATTTTATCCCACTTCTACTCCATATATACCGCATAAGCCGGCAAGTCCTCCGACATATCCGTTTCCCATGGCATTGAATTTCCATTCGCCGTTGTTATTGTATATCTCACCGAAAACAATTGCTGTTTCTACGGTAAAATTATCTGCAAGATTATATCTCAGTATTTCTTCACGAGTAATACTGTCAAATATTCTTATATAAGCATGGCTGACCTGTCCAAAGGTCTGCTGCCTTATCTCGGCGTCGTATATTGACGCTGTAAATGCTATTCTAAGTACACTTTCGGGTACTAATCCAAGATTTACAATTATATGTGCGTCATCTCCGCCGCCCTCGCCTGCCGGGTTGATCTCGGGGTGTATTACAGAACCTGACTCATGCTCAAGATTGCCGTAAAACACAAAATCTCTCGAATCAGAAACTTTCCCGTCAGCTCCCAACAGAAAAGCCGAGGCATCAAGATCGAAAGCAGCACCCGTATCATACGCATTTACGTCCCAGCCCAAAGCGATAACTATCTCTTTTCGTCCAGGATCGCCCTTTGTGAGGCTCAGTTTTTGACCTTTTGCCAAACCAACAGACATATTCTTTCCTCCATGATACGTATTAAATAAAATGCCGTATATTCCATACGGTCATAATAACTCAGGCTTATGCCGAGGTGATCTGTCGCACCATAAAACAATAAGCCTGAGTAAAACATTCAACAAGCCAAAGCCGTCATGCGGTCTTTGTGCTGCGTCGCCTTCAATTAAGCTACTTCTATACCGTAATGACCACAAAGAGCTGCCAAGCCGCCTGAGAAGCCGCTGCCGATAGCATTGAACTTCCAGTCGCCGTTTCTCTTGTAAAGCTCGCCTACAACGATAGCTGTTTCAACAGAGAAGTCCTCGCCCAAGTCATAGTGAATGATCTCCTGACCTGTTACCTGATCTACGATACGAATGTATGCGTTTGATACCTGACCGAAATTCTGTCTTCTGAGGTCTGCATCATAGATAGTAACGGTAAATGCGATTCTCTCTATGTTTGCAGGGATCTTTGACAGATCAACGAGAATCTGCTCGTCGTCGCCGTCGCCCGAACCTGTAAGGTTATCGCCCATATGCTCAACAGCACCGCTTGCATGCTTTAAGTTACCGTAGAAGATGAAGTCCTTGTCTGTGGGGCACAAACCGTTTGCACCAAGTACAAACGCAGAAGCGTCAAGGTCAAAATCATAACCGCCGTCGAATGCGTTTACGTCCCAGCCCAAGCCTACCATAAGGTTTTTAAGGCTCGGATTACCCTTTGTTAAATCAACTTTTTGTCCTTTTGTAAGATTAATTGGCATAGTAATTACCTCCTAAAATAATTTCCTTTTTTATATTAACTGTTTCCATGCAAAAGCAAGTCTTTGACAGCACCTCACAAAAACCGCCTTACGGCTCGACACCGAAGCAGAATTCATCATTTTTCGATAGTACGAAAAGCTCCATTGAATACGTCAATATTATTGTTGCCGCGTCATAGCTGCTCTGAAAAAATCAGAAAACAAATCTTCGGCACTGTCTTTATGCGGTATTGTCATAACAGTTTGTTTCATTACGAGGGAATATGATAATTCTTATAGAAATCCGCTTTGATCTGCTCAAGTCTGACTTTAGCGTCTGCTCTTTGCTTCTTGGCGTCGTTCTGAATAGCCTGAGTTTCTTCAATACCATTCATAATGGTTTTCCATGTTGTTTCGAGTGTTTCTATCTTAATAGAGCTTCCTGTTGAAAGCTGTGTAATAAGCTTAGACTGCTCAACTGCATTCTGTGCGTTCTTAATGAGCATTTCGTTAGTTTTCTCGTCAAGAGCCGCAATAGCGTCTGCCTGTATCTTCTGACGCTTAAGCATAATTGCCTGTGCAAGCGTCTGTTTGAATATCGGCAGGGTGATAATGAAAGCTGAGTCAATTTTTCTGATAAGATTGAGATTACTGAACTCCATAGTCTTGATAAGCGGAATAGACTGCATAGCAACGCTTTCTGCTGTTCTCAGATCGTGAGTTCTCTGCTCAAGCATTGCCAGAGCCTGCTCGCACGACTGAATCTCAAACTGAATAGCGGAATCGCCTGTTTGTTCAAGATCGCTTTTTCTCTTGTCTATATAGCTCTGAATCTCGTTGCAGCCCTGTTCTGCTGCAAGAATATACTTAACAAGCTGATGATAATACTCAACATTTGCGTTAAACATATCTTCAAGCTTGCGGTTAGACATATTTATTTCAGACTCGTAAGACTTGAGCTGTACATATATCTTGTCAACCTGCTCACCCATATTGTTATACTTGCTGAGTATCTTGTCTATACGCTTTTTCTGATTATTGAAAAGCTTATTAAAGAAGCTCGGATTATCTTTTATCTCCTCAATATCAAACACGCCCATGATCTTTGCAAGAGTACCAAGCATTTCGCTTGCGTCGTCAAGCTGAGAAAGGTTTACATTGTTAAGAACAACATCAGAAGCCTTTGAGATCTCAGTTGCAGCTTCTGCACCGAAAGTAACGATAGAATGTACGTCATCAAGATGAATGGTGCTTACAATGTCGTCAACCTCTTTAGAGCCAACAAGAGAAGCATTCCATTCTTGTCTTTGAGCAACGATGTTATACTTCGGTTCTTCCTGAACAACCGGTGTAGTCGGTGCAGGAGCAGAAACGGGAGTTATATCTATAACGTCATTGTTCTTTGGAGGCTCTGCTTTTTTAAAATCAATTCCCATATTTACACTTCCTTTTTGTATATTATATGATAATTATACGTCGAAACAAATCGATTTGTTTCCCGTTAATTTATTTATTTAAGATCTTTTTGAACCACGGCGTTTTTTTGCCTTTTGATGTCTGACCGGAGGCAACACCGAGATTAGGTATAGGCAGATCGTAAACATACTCGCCTATCTGATGTTCTTCGGGAATACCTCTTGTATAATACTTCTCGATAGTCTGATATCCCGTAGGCACAAAAAATACAACGTCAAATCCCACAAGATTCAGAAATGCCATTAATACGGCGTCTTCTTTAGAGATCACCTTTTCTGTGGTATTGATATAGACTACCTTCGGATTTTTCTTTGTAAAATCAAACTTCTGTATAAGGCGTACTATCTCCGTTCTCATATTAAGAATATTTGCAACTATATCGTATTCAGTACCGTTTACAAACGTACCGGCGATCAGACGCGAGTCTATAAGCTGCTGGAGCTTGTCGAAAATATGACTCTGAGTTTCCTCACGCAATACCCCGTATTTATACGCCGGATTTGACATTATAACATTACGCTGAACCTTTCCGTTTTTGAAAAAGCTTGCAGCGCCTATCTTCATCGGATTCTGCTGCATTGGATCAATATATGGTACACTCGTAATAAGTAACGTATCCTCAGTAAGAAGTTGTCTTACACCCTGCCAGTATTTCTGAACATCTCCGTCCTTCACGCCGGAAACCTTTGCAAACAGCACCGGCATATGAACGGTATTATCCGCTGTACTAAAATTCGGGCGATATTTAAGCTCCTGATCCCACAAAATAGATATTTCCTCATACATTGTCTTTAATGTAACTGCCGTACCCTTTGCGTACTGATGATTACGGTATAAGCCGGAATCATTATACATTATCTCGTCAAGCTCACGCTCGGCATGATAAGCTGCTGTCGCCATTTGCACGCCGCCCTTATCGGTAGGGAATACAGTCATATTAAGCGACTGTGTATATTTGATCTCAAAAAGCTCTTTATCTTCAAGCACGCCTCTGACATTTAAGTTCGGAATAAGAATAAGCACATCACAAGGCAGCTTTGAAAGCAGCTTTAAAAACAGTTCTTCGTTTTCGTTGCGGCAGCCGCCCAGATATACAAACAGCGATACAAACGGCATGCGCCAGTTATCAAACAAAGCTCTCATATATCTGAAAAGCCAGCACAATAAATAAACTGCTTTGCTTGTAAGCTTGTTTATATTCATATTGGGTTCTTTGGACGCTTCGACAATCACCTCTGTAAAAGCACATCTTATGAGCTTTTGCAGCTCTATATTATTCGGGATAACTATCCGCATAAGAAGGTCTTTTAGCATCTCATCTATGCTTGTATAATTGCCCTTTCTTATTCTCGCAATTTCATCGGTAGTTGGCAGCGCAACAGAGTTTTCTACTATTACGAATGTTCTGCCGCCGTTCTTTATATCAAGATAAAACCTGTAAAGGTCATTTTGATATGTTGTTTTATCTTCAACGCCGTATATTCTGCAAAAGGCATTATAAAACAGCTTAGGATCATCGCCTCTTGAAACAGGCGGCTTTTTTATATCCTCGAAAATATCACCGGTAAGCCATGCGTTTGTACATTTCATTACACTCGGTTTTTCGTTTAAAAGCTGCATTGTTGACATTGAAACATTTACATTTGCACTCTGTCCGCCCGACTTTCCTGTTGATACCTTCAAAGCAGGTCTTTCCTTTGGAGTACGTGCAAGCGAGTTATTAGCTGCCGAAACAGATAAACTCTGCGCCGACTGTTTTTTTCTTATACTCTCCAGACAGTAGCCTTTCGGGAATTCTGTCATATCGGGCATTTCAAGCTTGTTTGAAATATTGCTTTTTGAATCGAGCGCAAGATAAGTTTCGTCGCCGTTATACTGCAATAATACTATATCGCAGCCTGCGCCGTTCAGGGTATACATCATCAGAAGCTGATAGCTTCCTATATCGCCTTCGCAAAGAATTTTCGGCGGATCGGGCTCGCCTATACGGTTTATTGCTGACTCAAAGCGATAATAAAACCAGCACATAAACTTAATGTATGCATTCTTTACAACATCATCATTTTTGCCCGATCTTTTAAGTGCATTCAAGGTCTTGTTAAGCGACTGCGCCAGATGCGGTCTACCCTTTCCGCCAAGTCTTGGCAGCCATTTCATCATTGATCTTTCAATGAAGTTTACGTCAAGCACAAAGTCATTGCCCATCATCTCGGTAAAAAACACAAGCTGATCGCCTGTCGGATTCGGAATACCGTGTTCGATAATAACACCTCTGTGTCTTGCCGCATCATAGAATTTATTTATAAAATCATCAATTTCTTTGTTATATCCGTTTATTCTGTAAAAGAATACCGATTTTTCGTTTCTGCTGTTTAAAGGCACGAAATAATCGTTGAGATTTGAAATTCTTTTGCGTTCATACATCTTTCAGTTCACCTTTAAAACATTATACTAATCAATAATACATAGAATTTCCGTTGGTCACGCTCATTGTATTAACGGTATTATCTCCTGATCCGCTTTTTCTAAGCTTTCCTTTATTGAGATAATACCCAAGAACCGCACCGCATACACCGCCTAAAATATGTGTGAAATTGGAAACATCATCATCAATAAATACTCCCTGATAGATCTGTTCTCCAATATACAGCACCGCAACCAGAATAAATGTCAGCGGAATTGAACCCTCCTCCACACTTGTAAAGGACGAGAGCAAAATTAGTGCAAATACAACACCGCTTGCGCCCAGAAGCTGAACATCAGGAAAAATAATAAAGCTTGCAAGTCCTGTGGCAAAAGCAGTAAGCGCTATTACCATAAGCATATTTGACGAGCCGTATTTCTCCTCAAGCAGCGGTCCCAATATGAGAATAAGCATCATATTGCCCAATAAGTGCGACCAATCGGCATGACCAATTGCATGACCGAAAAACCGCAGATATGTAAACGGACTGACAAGCGACGATCGGTAGACGCTGAAAAGCAGATTGTTTGTAAACCCGCCGGTAATATAATTTATCACCAGTGCGACAAAACAAACAATTACAAAAGTCAGCGTTACGGGTGCATTAAACGAAACCTTTGGTTTGTTTAGCTTTTTCATATACCATAACATCTCCTTCATATACCTTCACTACGTAATTATACCATAAACAAGCATTATTAACAATATATATTTGTGTGTGATTTTAAATTTTTTTACAAAGTCTTATGGCAATTCTAAAAAAATACCTTTGTTCAGACACTATCATCTTTTCATAAAGCCGCTGCAAAACTGATTTATAGCGGTATAAGGTACTGCAAGATTCAAATTTTGTCCTGAGCTTACGACTTTTGTGCTTATCCCTACTACCTCGCCGTACATATTCAGCACCGCACCTCCCGAACTGCCCGGCGATATCGGCGCTGTAAACTGTATCATATCTACACCGTTAATATTTCTGAAACCTGAAATAATGCCGTTAGATACAGAATTGAACATACCCATTGGACTGCCGATAGCAACTACTCTCTGTCCTCTTTCAAGCGGAATAGTTCCTCTGTATACGGGCAGCGGAGAAAGATATTTGTCTATTCTCAACAAAGCAAGGTCTAAATCTTTGTGATATTTAATAAAAGCATTAGTATAATATATCCTGTTATCATTTTCTATTTTTACTCCAAATGCTGTGCCTTGTCTTGCAACGTGACAATTGGTAAGAATATAGCCAGAACTGCCGATCATTATTCCCGAACCGCTTGTGAAAGGTCTGCTCTCGCCGTAATAATCAACGGCTGTTGACCTGTACACCAATATCTGAACGACCGACGACGAAAACCTTGCAAGCTCCTCATAGGACTTCTCACCTCTTGCAGAAGAAGGCATATACTCGTAACGAGTTTCATTCGCCCTTCTGCCAATAGGAGGAAATGCATTCGCCGGCTGTCTTTGTGTGAATGATTCTCTGCCCGGACGAGGCGGAATGTTCACTCTCACGCCGTTTCTGTTTTGCATACCCGAAACTGAATTATTTTGCTGTCTGCTGCTTTGCGGTACGAATACGGTATTCCCCTGACGACCGAGATCGGGTACGGCATTGTTGATAAAAGGCTTTCTGCCCGTACGCTCTCTCGGCGGTAATACAACCTTTATTGCAGATCTTTGCTGAGTCTGACTGTTTGCACTCTGTCTTTGCGTCTGTATACTCTGACGCTGTACACCTGTTGTGACTGTGCTTTCGCTCGGATTAACGTAAGAAAAGCTTCTGCTGTCTGTGCCGGCGTCCGTTACAAACAGATCCTCGTTTATCTCCTGTGTTCCTAAATGTGCAAGTATTTTTCCTCTTGAAATGTCAAGCTTTTTCAGGTCTAAAGTGATATCCTGACGATTCTGCACAAGAAGTACGTTTACACCCGTAAGCGCAAGCATATAAAAAAACAGATACTCCTGCGGTTTTACTATATTATCCGCAACTATCTTTGCGCTTATGTGAAAGCCCTTTTGTGATATGATATCGCTCATTATCTCATCAAACCAGCAAAAAGCCCTTATCACGAAATTCTTTATTACAGACTCGTCTGTTTCTCCCCTATATAAGCAATATTTGTTTACAGCCTCATTACAAGACTCTCCTACCATTAACGATAAGTAGCCGTATACATCTGTAACCTTTGTATTTGCGGTAGTTTTTCCGCTTTTCACCCAATCATTATACGACGAAAGATAATACTGCGAATCATCATACGAAATAGTTTTTGAAAGCGACTTTATTCTGCGGTATACACATCTGTTATTTCTCATCAGATCGTGCTGTTCCTTGTCCATTTTATAAAGCTGTTCAAAAACCTCAGGCAATTCTCCGACAATACGCACAAGCATTCCCCTCTCGTTTATACAAGCGGAAAACTTGTCGATAGATGTGACCTTTTCAGAGTTTGCCAACATTTGAGAAACGCCGATCATTGCATTAAACCTCCGTAAAAAACTTAAAAATTGATATATATCTACACAAAATCATTATAATGTATAAAAAAAAGAAGTAATTCACAGTTCAATTTTACCACAAATCAAAAAAAAAATCTACCATTTTATCATTTATTATGATATAATTTAATTATTAAAATATTACTCAAAATGGGAGATAATTTTCAAATGAAAGACAATAAAATATATTACAGCATCGGTGCGCTTCTCTATTCTCCTGCAAATAACAAAAGAATTGTCAAGTCTATCATTTCGGGAAAATTCGGAGTTCACTATTCCATGGCACTATGTCTTGAGGATACGATCAACGATAATTTCGTTGAAGAAGCAGAAGCCGTAATGACAGAGTCTTTAATAAAAATATATGAAGCATCTAAAACAGACAGCTTTTTCATACCTAAGTTATTTATCAGGGTACGTTCAAGCAGTCAGATCAAAAAGCTGATGAAAAATCTCGGCGAGGCTCAATCGCTCATTACAGGATTTATTATTCCTAAGTTCATACCTGAAACGGCAGACGAATATATTGATGAAATTCTTGATATAAACGAAGAATACAAGCGTACAATATATATGATGCCTATTCTTGAAAGTCCTGCTATGATAGATCTGAAAACAAGATATGATATTCTTTACGGAATAAAAGAAAAACTTAAAAGGGTAGAACCGCTTGTGCTCAATATAAGAGTAGGCGGCAACGACCTTTGCAAAATGTTCGGCTTTAGACGTCACAGTGACGAATCCATTCACGATATAAAGCCTGTTTCGTCTATCTTCAGCGATATTGTTACCGTATTCGGGCTTGATTATGTTATCTCAGGACCTGTCTGGGAATACTTTAACGGCACAAACTGGGACGCAGGACTTGAAAACGAGCTTGTAGGCGATCAGCTTTGCGGCTTTATCGGAAAAACAGTCATACACCCAAATCAAATAGAGATCGTACATAATGCGTATAAGGTCAACAAAAAAGACTTTGAAGACGCAATGTCCATACTCAACTGGAGCAAAAACTCAGCTTCTCTTGTTTCGGGAAGTCAGGCAAGAGAACGCATGAACGAATACAACACACACTGCATATGGGCAAAAAAAGTGAAAATACTTGCAGATGTTTACGGTATAAACTATTGATCATATAATTCAAGGAGGTTCGGTTTATGAATTCGGCAGTAGGAACAAGAAAAAACATTCAAATCACTCAGCAGTTTGAAAACGGCGGTCTGCGTGTTGAGATTCTTGAGTATCAGAAGCTTCTGGGCATCTCAAACACTGCAACTGCACAGCGTGTATTCTTTATGGAACAGCAGAACATCAAGGTAAGACAGATCGCACTTTATCTTAACAACGAAAAAGTCACTGTTGAAAAAGGCGCTATGAGTTATTTTCAGGGCGACCTGCAAATGGTAAGCGGTATTACCGCAGCCAATGCACTCGGCAAAATGTTCAAAGCAAGTGTTACAGGCGAAACAATGTCACAGCCTGAATACACCGGAACAGGTATGCTTGTACTTGAACCCTCTTTCAAGCACTTCCTTGTTCTCCAGTTAGGACCGGGCGAATCTATCACAGTTGACGACGGTATGTTCTATTGCGCACAGGGCAGCGTACAGGTCAGAGCCGTAGCACAAAAAAGACTTTCGGCTGCCGTTGCAGGCGGTGAAACTCTTTTCCAGCAGGTGCTTACAGGTCCGGGACTTGTAATTCTCGAAAGCGTTGTTCCTATGGAGGAGATAGACATTATTCGTCTTAATAACGACGTACTCAAAGTAGACGGAAACTTTGCGATCCTGCGTTCGTCATCACTTGAATTCACAGTTGAAAGAAGCGCAAAAACACTTATCGGCTCTGCAATGAGTGGTGAAGGTCTTGTAAACGTATACAGAGGTACCGGCGAGATATGGCTTGCACCTACCATTAAGGTATACAAAACAATGAACAGCGCTTTTGCAGCAGGCTACACAAGCACGTCGGCTATGAATATGAATACAAGCAACAGCTAATAAATTATTTTAATCGTGAAATTTGTTTGTTCGCCTGAAAAAGCAAGTACCCGACAAAATAAGGCT
>JAFPLH010000088.1 GCA_017402845.1 Clostridia bacterium | reverse complement strand
TTTGGGGCAGTTCTAAAAACCTAATGTCGTTCAGATGTGCCGTAGATTTAGTCGGCAGATTGTACAATAAATCTGCAGGAATACTGACGTATTTCAAGGATTTATTGTGCAAGATGACGGCTGAAGATACGGTGCAGATGAGCGGCAAGAGGTTTTTAGAGGTGCCCTTTGTAAAAAGATCAAGCAAATTCCTTGCAAAACCGACAGACGGTCTTTGTGCAGTGCTGCCATAAAACAACGTATCAGTTTACATACTTCTTGATAATGTTAATGTGGCTGTATTCGTCTTTGTCTGCCTCGTGAGTGTTTTCAAATTTGCTGACCATTTCAGCGAGCATTTGTTTGTTTGCAAAACCTTTGTATTCAGAGTCTTTGACAAGTAAGCCGAATGTTGCAATAATTGAAGCGATAACAGCATTGTCAGTATTATCTGAAATATCATTTAATGTCAATGCTTTTGTATATGTCAGATTTTCTCCGTCAGGGTTCTTGTATCTTATCTCAATAAAAGCAAATTCGTCTGAATTGTTACTGCTTTTAGAGGTAACATATCGTCCGCTGTATTTCTGAGAGGCTTTGCCTTCTTTGTACTCAATGAGAGCAACAACATTGTGTTCGGAGCCGATAGCGTCAACAGCTTTTTCTGTGTTGTCAAAGTCCTTCTGAGAAAGAATCCTTGAATCGTACCCAATAAGGCGATATTCGCTCACAAAATCAGGGTTTAATTCAACCGATATTTTTACGTCTTTAGCTATCGCAACAAGATTGGAGATAAGTTTATCCCAAAGATTATCAGTTATATCGTGAGGATTTGAAACAAAAGTATAGTTACCGTTACCGTTTTGTGCGAGAGTTTCCATTTTGTTGTCTTTGAAATTATTTTCACCGTATCCCACAACAGAAAGGTAAATACCTGTACTTCTCTTTTTGTAGATAAGGTCTTTAAGGTTGCCCTCAGAAGTTACACCGAAATTAAAGTCGCCGTCAGTAAAGATAAACACTCTGTTATTAGCATTCTTATCGAATTTATCTTCGAGGTATGAATAAGCGTTTTCAAGACCTTTGCTTCCGTATGTACAGCCGCCGATACCCTCGATAGATAGAACAGAATCAATGCATTTATCCATATTGCCGCAGTCGAGCTGATGAGTAACCGTAGTGGTTCTGTCACTGTATGATATCACTGACATCAGATCGCCTTTTTTAAGCTTGCTGATAACAGCCATCATAGACATTTGCACAATAACCCATCTGCTATCCATACTTCCTGATACGTCAACTAAAAAGCAAAGGTTCTGTTTAACATTGACATCTGTTTTTTTGCCCTTAATGCCAACAAGAAGAAGTTTAGAATCGTTGTTCCATGGGCAGGGAGCAGACTCTGTGGTAAGCTCGAACATATCGTCATTTTTTGGAGCGTTCAATTCAAACGGATATGAATTGATGAGCTCTTCTATACGTACAAAGTGCGGATCAATCGTGCGAGAACGGGCAACACGGCTTCTGAGGTAAGTCCAAGAAGCAGTATTTACATTTGCAGAAAAGATGAGCTGAGGTTTATCCAGAGGGCTGTGTTCTTCGTTTTCTTTTGTAACACGAGTTTCGGCTGTGTTGAATTCAGGTTCTTCTTCAAATGCTGATACTTCAGACATTGATTCTTCCGAATAAGCACAGCAATCTTCTGCCATAGCATTACGCATAACGGGTGCGGCAGCACAAGCACGCTGAAGAGCAGCGGCACCTGAGGCGAACGGAACAGAACCCATCATATTACGCATTAAAGGCATACTTTTTGATTTAAATATACCCGTTGGTTCGGGCGGAATATCTCTGCGGCGCCAAAAGCTCCAGTCATAAGAATAAGAAGCAGTTTTGCTTACTCTTATTTCTGCACCGAAACAGTTTTTTGTAAGCTTTTCAACTTGTTGGCTGTTAAAGCCAAGTTTTGTATAGAATTTTTCCATTTCTTTGAACTGCTGTTCGGACATTTCATAAAACATTTTTTGTTTTGAAAAAATCATATATAACCTTCCTTTTAAGAAAAATAATTCAAAAAAATTGACACTTTTTTGAATTATATAGATTATACCATACAAAAAAACTAAAGTAAAGATGAATTGTTTTAAATTTTTGTATTATATAAATGAATAATGTTTTACAGTATTAACGAGTTGATATTTTCCGATTGTAAAAATACACAGTAACGATAAAACTTGAAAAGAGTTTTCTCGGTTATCAAGAGCACAAAAGCAAAAGATACAAATACCGTAAGAAACAATAATTTTGTACTTCAAAATATAAGGAAACACTGATTAAATCGAGTGCCCGTATCGCTTAGAATTTTTTCAGGCAAATTGTGCGAAAATCACGCAGGGTGCGGTCTGCCGGTGGCAGACGTTGCCGTAGGCAACAGCACCGACCGAGCCGGCAGGCGAGACTATACTGACGTATTTTAAGTGATTTAAGTGCAATTTGACTAAAAAATGCAAGCGAGATGGGTACTCAGTCCGCAGGACGTGATTTATTCAGTGGTTCCTAAATACTATCGAATCGTTAATGATCAAGTTGTGCAATGAGTTTTTCGGTGTTGTTATCAAGCTCGGAGATTATTTTTATGATAAGCTCTTTCGATTCTGCAAGATCGGCGATAACCCATTTTTCTATAATCGCAATGCACCCTTGTGCACGGTAGCAGCTATAATATGCTATTTTGTCATCTGTTAGACTTCGGTTTTGCTGTTCACTTATCAGTTTGCGGAATAAGCCCTCCATGATCCTGCTAAACTTATCACGCAGTCTGTTTGTACCGTTCGGAGTGAACATCATCTTGAATATACTTTTGTTATTGTAAATATAATCTATGAGGTATGCAAAGAACTTTTCTGAACGCAGTTCGTCGAGCTGCAAGATAAGCAGACCGAGTTCAACGAGAACATCTTCCTCGATTTTATCGTATAAGTCGTAAACATCTAAGTAATGCTTATAGAAAGTAACTCTGTTTACGTCTGCTTTATCGGCTATTTCCTGAACGGTAATTTTGTGAAGTTCTTTTTCGGCGAGCAGCTGTGAAAATGCGCTGCAAATAGCTTTTCTTGTTTTAAGGGCTCTGCGGTCGATCTTTTTTTCAATCATATTATTCACCTTGTTTATTAATGTATTAATACTATCATTATATCATATTGTTTTACTGTTTTCAATAAATATAAGGCAACAGAGATTGTAACAAATCTTCTTTTGAAAAAATACGCAGTATAACCTGTATGTATGACAAGCGTTACTGCTTGGCGTATGATTCATACGGTAAAAAATAAGCTTTAAGGTAACTTCGTTACTGTCTTTGTGCGGTATTACATAGAAATGATTGACATATCCTAAATGTAATGATAAGATATTATTGTAGGGCAGTTCTAAAAACCTAATGTCGTTCAGATGCGCCGTAGATTTAGTCGGCAGATTGTACAAGAAATCCGCAGGAATACTGACGTATTTCAAGGATTTATTGTGCAAGATGACGGCTGAAGATACGGTGCAGATGAGCGGCAAGAGGTTTTTAGAGGTGCCCTGTAAATATTCATTAACGAGATGTGTAATTATATACTTATTTATTTGATAATTATACAGACAGTTTACAAAATAGTATTTCTGAACAAAGCAACATGTTCAGAACTGCATATGAGGAGGTCAAATTATTATGGTTTTCAAAAGAGGAATGAGGGATATAATCTCAAAATATGCTGATACGGCAAAAGAAATCGTTGTAGAAATGTCAATTGAAGGAAACTCGGTATACGATTTTTGCTGTTTCGGAGTTGATACATCAGAAAAGCTTTCAGATGAAAGATATATGATATTCTATAATCAAACAGCTTCCCCTAAGGGTGAGATCAAGTATCAGGCAGGGAATAACTCTGCAACTTTTACTATCAACCTTTCAAGCCTTCCTGACAGTATTAACAAATTGGTATTTACGGCAAGTATTGACGGCAACGGCGTTATGGGAGATATATCACAACATAGATTCAGCTTAAGTCAAAGCGGTACGGAAAAAATAGAAATAAATCTTAAAGGCAGCGATTTCAAGCAAGAAAAAGCAATTGTTTGCGCAGCAATATATCGTAAAGGTGATTGGCGGATAAATGCAATTGCAAGTGGATTTAATGGCGGTTTGCCTGTTTTGCTGAAAAGCTTTGGCGGAGAAGAATGTACTCCGTCTGCACCGCAGCCTGTATCAACCCCGTCGATAAATACAAAGCCGCAGTCTGTATCAACCCCGTCGGTAAATACAATGCCGCAGTCGTCTTTTATCCCGCCGAGTAATATAGCACCGCAGTCTACGTTTATACCACAGAATAATACAACAACGCAATCTGCATTTTTACCGCAGAATAATACAACAACGCAATCTGCATTTTTACCTCAGAATAATACAACAACGCAGTCAGCATTTTTACCGCAGAATAATACAGCACCGCAGTCATCGTTTATACCGGTGAATAATACAGCACCGCAGTCATCGTTTATACCGGGGAATAATACAGCGCCTAAATCGGTACCCACACAGCCGGTTCGTACATCGTCGGAGCCAGCGATCACTAAGCCGATTCGTTTAGGGCAGCAGTCAGCACCACAAACGCCGGTTCGCCCGGTACCGCAATCGTTATCTGCTCAAACGGTTCGTGCGGCATCGCAAGAAGTATCTACATCGCCGAACAGTATAGCAGCTCAGTCTGTAAATATACCTCAGATAAACACAAATACACAGCCTGCTTTTACAAATCAAGTACAAAGTGCTCAGCATGGGGGAGCTTATATTAAGAATGAGAATGAATTGACGCAAGAGCTTATGGGCAAGATAAGCTTATCAAAGGATAAAGTGAATCTTGAAAAGCATGTTGTCAATCTCTCAAAGTGTGTAGTAGATCTCAGCAAGAGAAGCGGTGTAAATCTTGGTTCAACAAGAGCAAAGGTTGTTGTTGTTTTAGATTACAGCGGTTCAATGAGTATGCTATACAGAAACGGAACGGTTCAGCGCACATTAAACAGACTTGTGCCACTTGGATTGACCTTTGATGATAACGGTTCAATAGATGTATATTTGTTCAGTAATTCATTCAAAAAACTTGATGATCTTAATCTAATGAACTACGAGAACTATGTGAACACTGTTGTCAGCAGTTCGTCTATGTCAATGGGGGGAACATGTTATGCTCCTGTGCTGAAAGCAATTATTGAAGGTGAAACAAAGCAGAAAGGTTTTCTTTTCCGCAAGACAGAGTATATACCTCCGATAGTAGACGGCGGCGATCCGACATTTATCCTGTTTATTACAGACGGTGAGAATTCGGATTGCAATAATACTGACTCAGTTATCAGAAATTCGTCAGGTATGAATGTATTCATTCAGTTTATTGGAATTGGTAATGAAAATTTCAATTATTTGCAAAAACTTGACGATATGCCGGGGCGTGTTCGAGATAATACCGGTTTTTCAAAGATGGAGTCTTTGGATAATGCACCGGATCAAGTGCTTTACATAAATATATTGGATCAATTCGCAAAGTGGCTCAAAGGTTTGCAGTAATTATTTTAAGACTTATTGTGTTAAAAAACGCCTCAGACCGATAGAAAAATACATACTGCAAATCCTTATAAAAAAAGACTTTCACCGTTTAGCAGTTGGTGAAAGTCTTTGTTATGCATTGTTATAATGTTTAGAAGTTATATTATCGTTTGTCTATTTTTACATATTGCTTTTGGTGAGATATCGACTTGTATGCAGGGCGAATAATTCTCTTACCGCTGTTTATTTCTTCAAATCTGTGAGCACACCAGCCTGCCATTCTTGAAACAGCAAACAAAGGTGTAAAAAGGTCTTCGGGAATACCAAGCATTTTGTACACAAAACCGCTGTACATATCTATGTTGGCGCACATAACCTTGGGATTGTGTTTAACTTCTTCAAAAACGAGCGGTGTAAGTCTTTCTATTGATTCAAGCAAACGAAACTCTTTCTCAAATTCTGTACCAATTGCCATTTCTCCTGCATATTGTTTGAGAATAACAGCTCGTGGATCAGAAAGGGTATATACAGCATGCCCCATACCATATATTAAGCCGCTGCCGTCTCCTGCTTCTTTTCTTATTATTCTTGCGAGGCAGTTGGCGATCTCGTCATCATCATTCCAGTTCGCTACATTATTCTTTATGTAGTTATGCATTTCAACAACCTTGTGATTTGCACCGCCGTGTCTTGCACCTTTCAAAGAACCAATTGCGGCAGCATATGCCGAATAAGGATCAGTGCCGGATGATGTTATCACACGACAAGTAAATGTTGAGTTGTTACCACCGCCATGCTCTGCATGAAGCATAAGCATAAGATCAAGCAGCTTAGCTTCGTTATATGTAAATTTTCTGTCAGGACGCAATGTTGACAGAATATTCTCAGCAGTAGACTGCCCTTTAATTAACGGGTGCATGATCATAGATTCGTTATTGAATGAACGTTTTTTAGTTTCATAAGCACAAATCATGATCACAGGCATTTTTGCTATGAGCGATACAGCAGTATCTATCTCATGTTCTGCAGTAACGGCTTCGGGATCATTATCGTATGAATAAAGAGCAAGTGTTGATCTTGACATCTTATTCATAATATTTCTCGAAGGTGCTTTGAGAATCATATCCTCGAAGAATGAATCAGGAAGTGCACGATTGTCTGATAAAAGCAGATTGAATTCCTCAAACTCACTTTTATTCGGAAGTTTTCCTGTAAGCAGCAAAAAAGCGATTTCCTCAAAACCAAAACGCTCCTCTGCCATAACGTTATGAATAATATCTCTGATGTTGTATCCCCTGAAAATAAGACTGCCTTCTGTTGGTTTCTTTTCTCCGTCGTCTACAACATATCCGTGAACATTGCAAATATTTGTAACACCGGCCATTACGCCTGTACCGTCAGCATTTCTCAGACCTCGTTTTACGCCGTATTTATCCATATATGCCGGTGAAATATTATTGTTTTGTGCGAATGCTTCATACATAGTATCTTTTAGCATAAATAATGCCCCCTATAAAACAACATGGCGCTAACCATGAAAACAGGAAAGCGCCTTTGCTAATAGATTTATTATAACATCTTGTTAATATGTTGTCAATGTTTAATCAATAATAATTTATCGATTCAAATTTATAATGCAGCTCCATTTTTCAAGAATATGTGTGTTTCTGCTGTCTTAAACATTATTATATAGCGAGGTAATAATTTTTACACAGCTGTCAATTCCCAGAGTACCACTGTCAAGGCAAACATCGTAATTATCAGGTGCGCCCCATGTGTTGCCGGTGTATAGCTCATGGGCACCTCTAAAAACCTCACGCCGTCCATCTGCACCGTATCTTCAGCCGTCATATTGCACAAAAAATCTTGACATACGTCAGTATGCCAGCGATTTTATTGTGCAACCTGCCGACTAAATCTACGGCACATCTGAACGACGGCAGGTTTTTAGAGATGCCCTCATAATATTTCTTACGAATTTTGTCTTTATCAGCAATTCTCTTTTCAGGCTCCTCATTACGCTGACCGTATTCCGATACGATTCTCTCTGCACGTTTATCGTCAGATGCATGAACAAAAACAGTAATACATTCTGACGTATTGCGAAGAATATGATCGGCACATCTTCCTACAATAACGCAAGCGCTTTTTTCCGCAAGCTCAGTGATTACCTTCTTTTGTGCAAACCACATCTTGTCTGTCATAGCACCTCTTGTGTTGTCATAGATGTTTTCAACAGAAACGTTTTCGTCATATGAAGCGACGTACTCTTTGGCAAAACCGTTTTCTTCGGCTATCTTTTCTGTTATCTCACTGTCATAACAGGGAATTCCAAGCGACTCTGCGACAAGCTTTCTGATAGTGCGTCCTCCGCTTCCGAACTCACGGCTGATAGTGATAATGCGGTTGTTTATGAATACTTCATGAACGTCAGACTCAGGCATTGTATCTTTTGCAAGTGATCTTTAGAAGTGTTCAAATAATACAGCAGAAAGTACAAGTGCTATTGTGTCGGCAATAGGCTGTACCTACATAAGACCGTCCGCACCGAAAGCTGCGTCCAGTATAAAGCAGAACAGCGGAAATGCCACAATAAAACGGATAACAGCTATAACCAGTGATGTTTTCCATTTTCCGACTGCCTGGAATATTGCGTCATAAAGTGCTACAAGGCACATTCCTATTGCACACCATGACCAACGGCGATCGTTGCAGCGTCGTCAATAAACATCTTTATGAACAGATCAGGTATAAGCTGTACCAAAGCAAGAAACAGAACGGAAAATATCCATAGTATTGTAAATGCCAGTTTTGTGACATCACGAACACGCTTATGATATATTACCTTTTGGTGATTGCTTAATCAGTGCTTACTAATATTACTAAATTTGTGATTAATTGCGCTAGTGTCGATTTTTGTTTATCATACTAATTGACAAAT
Source organism: Clostridia bacterium (assembly GCA_017402845.1). GTDB lineage: Bacteria > Bacillota > Clostridia > Oscillospirales > Acutalibacteraceae > RUG592. The sequence goes on along the minus strand of JAFPLH010000088.1, from coordinate 333 downwards.
TTGATGAATTCAGATTACAATAGATTATAAGAAATAATCAAGGGTACCACCGCAAAAAGACGATAACGGTTCAGTACATAAGGAAACATTGAATAAATCACGTCATGTGTAATTTTTGCACAATTTGTCTAAAAATCAGACTAAGCGACACAAGCACTGGATTTAATCAGTGTTTCCCTAATCAATTTGCATTTTACGTCAGAGTACACGTATTTAAAATATTAATAACGAAGGAGATTTCAGGAAAATGGATTTAGAAATGATCACTTATGAAAACACTAACACCATACAGGAACTTATTGATAAATCAGTCAATTTATATTTTGACAGAGA
>JAFPLH010000087.1 GCA_017402845.1 Clostridia bacterium | reverse complement strand
TCCATCTGCACCGTATCTTCAGCCGTCATATTGCACAAAAAATCTTGACATACGTCAGTATGCCGGCGATTTTATTGTGCAACCTGCCGACTAAATCTACGGCACATCTGAACGACGGCAGGTTTTTAGAGATGCCCTAAATTTATTAATAGTTTATTTACTTGTTCAAAAACCCTGGTTCTCGTATTATCTTTTGAACATCAAACATATTTTTATTGTATTTCTTAAATAACTATGATATAATATCTTTAAATTACCATTCATAATTGCTAACACAACAGGTCATCAGCAATACAATATCGAGGGGGTATATTTTATGGCAAATGGATTCGATGAACGCAAACCGGGAGCAATTCCATTATCTGATACGGATATCAGAAATAATACATCTAACTATCGTCATTTGTCATATGAAGAAGCAGCGGCTATGCGCCAAAAAGTCAGAAATGATGCAGTTGAACGTGAGTTTGAAGCCGCAAAAGAAAGACACTTTATACAGGAACACACCGTAATACAACAAACAAGTATTCCCTCACAGAATACAGATTTTTACAACGGACAGTGCTCTGACTTTTATAATTCAAATAACACAAATATTCACAATTCACAAAACACAAACTTTTATAACAGGCAGAACAACGTAAACGCTAACGCTTTTCAAAATCAAACGTATAACACTTCGGATCAACTTCCATATGACATCAGAGTTTACAGAGAAGGCAACCGTACTCGACAGTCAACTGCAATAGACGGTGTATGGATCTTCTGTATATTTATTTTCATTTCGCTGTCTATTGTTGCTTCCACTTTAAGATATACTATTCCTTTGATGATATTATCAGATGAATCAGACAAAATGATGGAAACATATCCCGCTGTTGAGGGTGTTATTACAGATATACAAAAAGATGTTGACAGTATTTTGAATAGCGGTAAGCATTATCGTTTGTATGGCTGGAAGGTAAAATACTCTTATACATACGATAATGCATATTACTCCGGTTCTCAGTTCATATTATCTTCTCACGCTCAAGAGCTTGGCTACACATCTGAAAGCGCTATTGGTAAAAATATCACTGTTTATGTAAACCCGAATAATCATTTTGATTCTTTTATCGAAAAAAATAATTTGGTGAATCAGACTGATTGGATTCCATTGATATATGCTTTTGCTATTTTTGCAGTTGGAGTATTTATAGAGATTTGTTTTGCTAAAGGCTGGCTTACGATAAAAGCTAATAATTTCAAAAATTCAGTTGCTTTCGGTCCATTCATAATATAAGGATATCTTTGAGCAGGGTAATAAGAAAACCCGACTTTCTCCCTTATAGAGAGTAAGTCGGGTTTTTTGCATTTGATAATAATTTTTATAAAGAAGCTGCAATTTCTTTGAGGTATTCTTTAAATCCCTCTCCTATCTCATCATGTTTAAGAGCCGTTTCAACTGCTGCTTTCATTACGCCGAGCTTGTTTCCCATATCGTATCTGATACCGGTATACTCAACTGCTGTCATTCCTGTTGTACGTGCAAGCTCACACATAGCGTCAGTAAGCTGAATTTCTCCGCCTGCTCCGGGTGCTGTATGATCGAGTATATCAAAAATTTCAGGTGGAAGAATACATCTGCCCAAAATAGAATAGAGCGACAGTACATCTTCTTTAGTCTGTGGCTTCTCGATCATATCAGTACAGTTAAAGATATTATCTTTGATATTTTCAACCTTTAATGAGCTGTACTTGCTTATATCTGCTTCAGGTACTTTTTTAATACCAAGTACACCCTTTCCAAATTCTTCATAAGCTCTGATAAGCTGTCCGCATGCAGGATCATCACCCATTATTACGTCATCTCCGTAAAGAACGGCAAATGGTTCATTTCCTACAAAGTTTCTTGCACAGCTTATTGCATGACCTAAACCCTTAGTTTCTTTTTGACGTATAAAGTATATATTTGCAAGCTTTGAGATACCTACAACCTGCTCATACATATCTGTCTTGTTTTTTGAACTGAGAGCAAATTCCAACTCTGGCGCTCTGTCAAAATGATCCTCGATCAAGCCTTTACCTCTGTTTGTGATAATAAGAATATCCGTAATTCCGGATCTTACGGCTTCTTCTACTATATATTGTATAGCAGGCTTATCAACGATCGGAAACATCTCTTTAGGCATTGCTTTTGTTGCGGGCAGCACTCGTGTGCCCAAACCGGCTGCGGGAATAACTGCTTTTCTAATTTTCATAGCTTAAATCTCCTAATTTAGTTCAGAATCATAAATATATGAATAAATAATAATGCTCCTGCCAGAAAAATATTTACTCCGCCCATTGCGTTTATTAATTCAGCAGTTTCGGCTTTTGACAAAGACTCATCCTGAGCATTATGCTTTATTGTGGTTATCTTTTCTATACAGTGCTTATAATAAAGCTTATTACCCCAAAAACCGATCACGATCATTGCGGCAATTTGAATAATAAACAATATACTCGGCAACATAGCGAGAACCTGCTGTATTATCGGCAGCTTTTGCATTTCGGTTGACAACTGAACATACTGCTCCATAGTAAAGTTAGGCATATTTTCAAGCTTCAACCCAAGACTATTGAGTAAACCGTTTATTATTTGCGCACTGTATTTTACAGAAAAGTAATACCTCATAACAAACAGCAAGGTTTCTATTGAGAATATAAGTGCTCCGACTTTATACTGTTTTCTATATAAAAACCATATTCCCGAAAATACGGCAGCAGACCAGTTAAACTTGTTTGCGTTGCGTTTTATCAGATCAAATGCACGCATATAATACGGTGTATTTACTGCGATATAACATGCCATATCTGCCGCTGTTACGTCTTTTTCAAACTGTGCTGCCGCAGGAATTCCTGCAAGCGGATCAGGAGCAAGCTGTGACGGGATTGATTGCTTTACTTCAATACCTAATACTTGCGATAACTCCTCAGTCGAACTCTCAGCTTGTTTGTTGTCGGCTTTGATCAAGCGTGTTCCGCACCTGTTGCAAAAATTAGCACCGGACTTATTCATTTCGCCGCAAAGCGGGCATGGGTACTGTGAATCAGTATCAGTATCTATTTTTGTAGTTTTATTAATCCTTACACCATCTTGCGATGACTGCTTTGCAGACTCTTTTATTTTTTCAAAGCCGTCAAACACATAACCATCGGAGTGCTTATTTGCAGCGGGACAATGACCTGTTGCTTTATAGCAGCTTCTATGCATTGGTGTTCCGCAATCGGGGCATACGACAACATCGTCGTTTTTTTCAAAATCTTTTTCACATATACCGCATTTTAATCCTTCAAAATCTATTGCAATCACACACCTTTCCGATCATTCAAAAATAATTGTAATATACCATTTTATTTATTATATCAAACTTGGAAAAAAAATACAACTATTATTTTCACTTTTATAATTATTTTATGAGCATCTCTAAAAACCTACCGTCGTTCAGATGTGCCGTAGATTTAGTCGGCAGACGGCACTTTAAAATTGCCGGCATACTGACGTATGTCAAGATTTTTTGTGCAAGGTGACGGCTGAAGATACGTTGCAGATGGGCGGCGTGAGGTTTTTAGAGATGCCCTTATGTCTTATTATTAAGGCAACATCTCACATAGGAAATATATTATGGGTGCATTAATTACGTTAAAAGTAAAAAAAGCGTATTTCAAATGAAGTACGCTTTTTTATATGTATTATTTATTGATTAGTCAACCTTCGGCAAGGAAGCAAAGCTTTTCTCAAGCTCTTCATCAGAAGGAATATAATCTGTCATCAGACCGTCGTTGTATTTCTGATATGCGTACATATCGAAATAGCCTGTGCCGGTCAAGCCAAAGAGTATAGTTTTCTGTTCGCCGGTTTCTTTGCACTTGAGAGCCTCGTCAATAGCAACTCGAATTGCATGACTGCTTTCAGGTGCAGGAAGAATACCTTCAATTCTTGCAAACTGCTGAGCTGCTTCAAATACATCTGTCTGCTCTACGGATACAGCTCTCATGTAACCGTCATGATAAAGCTGTGACAAGGTTGAACTCATACCATGGAATCTGAGTCCGCCTGCATGGTTCGGAGAAGGCATAAATCCGCTGCCGAGAGTATACATTTTAGCCAAAGGACACACCATACCTGTATCACAGAAATCGTAAGCAAACTTACCTCTTGTAAAGCTTGGGCAAGATGCAGGCTCAACTGCGATAAAATCGTAATTCTTCTCACCTCTGAGCTTTTCACCCATAAACGGTGAAATCAAACCGCCCAGATTTGAGCCGCCGCCTGCGCAGCCGATAATTATATCAGGAGTAATACCATATTTATCCATAGCAGTTTTTGTTTCAAGACCAATTACAGACTGATGCAAAAGCACTTGATTGAGCACGCTGCCGAGTACATATCTGTAACCTTCGTGTGAAGTAGCCACTTCAACTGCCTCTGAGATCGCACAGCCAAGACTGCCGTTTGTACCGGGATATTTTTCTAATATCTTACGTCCAACGTTTGTTGTTTCAGACGGTGAAGGTGTAACCTCTGCACCGTATGTTCTCATAACCTCACGGCGGAATGGCTTCTGCTCATAAGAAACCTTTACCATGTATACCTTACAGTCTAAATCAAAATATGAACAAGCCATTGAAAGTGCTGTGCCCCACTGACCTGCGCCTGTTTCTGTGGTAACACCCTTTAGTCCTTGTTTTTTTGCATAGTATGCCTGTGCTATTGCTGAATTAAGCTTATGACTTCCGCTTGTGTTGTTGCCTTCAAATTTATAATAGATGTGAGCAGGCGTCTGAAGCTTCTTCTCCAGGCAGTAAGCACGTATCAACGGTGAAGGACGATACATTTTATAGAAATCTTGTATCTCCTCCGGAATATCTATAAATGCATTTGTTTCGTCAAGCTCTTGCTTAACAAGCTCATCGCAAAAAACAGGTCTGAGATCTTCAAAAGTCATCGGCTGTAATGTGCCGGGATTAAGAAGCGGTGCAGGCTTATTCTTCATATCTGCACGCATATTATACCATTGTTTCGGAATCTCTTGCTCGTTTAAATAAATCTTATAAGGTATCGTTTTCTCACTCATAAAAAAGCTCCTTCGAAAAATAGTATGCAGCTTTATATTGAAACGCAAAAAACAACCTCCGATAAGGGAAAAGAATTTTTGTACCATTAATAAAAGCTGATTTTACAATAAATAATTATACACAAAAATAATACTTTCGTCAATACTGATTTTAGATTATTTTCAGTGCAAATCTGAAAATGCTTTTACACGAGAGCTTTTTGCAGCGTTAGTATATTATGTCCTTGTTTGTATTCGTAGGATATATTATCCATACTCTTTTTTACCATAAAAATGCCAAGTCCGCCAATCTCCCTGTCTTCTGCACTCAGCGTTGTATCGGGATCTTCTTTTGCAAGCGGATCATACGGAATACCACTATCAATAAAAGTTATAAATATGGTAAGCGGATCTTCTTGTATTTCTGTCTGCACTTCTGCCTGACCAATTTTATCCTGATAAGCATAATTTGCTATATTTACAAATATTTCTTCAACAGCAATATCAATTTGTATTTGTACCTTCATAGAACAATCGCATAACTCTATTTGTTCATTAATAAAATCGAGTACTTGTTCTAAATTATCGGTTTTTGCATCAACTGTGAGCTGTTCTTTTTTGTTCACTCTGTTCACCACTCTTGCCAAAGCTACGAATACTATTATTTCTTAATGTTAAATATATCAATAAAACCTGTAATATCAAAAATATCCATGATCTCTCCGCTGACATTGCGAATTATCATCTCGCCCTGATTATTCATTATTTTCTGAGCAGACAACAAAACTCTGAGTCCGGCAGAAGACATATATTGAAGATTTGCAAAATCAAACTCAAGCACTGTTATCGAATCTTCTCCTTCTCTTATTGCCGCTTCAAGCTGCGGGGCAGTATTTGTATCAAGTTTTCCGTCAAGGGCTATTATCATCTTTTTCCCTTTTATTGTTTTCTTTATATTCATTGTGAACCTCCGAATAAATACAAATTGTGCAGCCTTATATAAATAATAATGCGTCCTCAGTCTTTAGCAGTGTTTACACTACGGGAATGTGCATTAACGTTAGTTTAAACACACCATAATATAAGAGTTGCTTAATATTCAGACTAAGACTACGACAATTAGTATTAATCATATTTTTTGTAATGTACGGTAGTAATTTTATGTATCATTTTACTTAAAGATAGAATACCATAAAATCTGCAATAAGTCAATAATACAATGCGGATATAAGACTAAGGAAACACTGAATAAATCACGTCCTGCACACTGAGTACCCCTCCCGCTTGCCTTTTTTCGTCAAATTGCACTCAAATCACTTGAAATACGTCAGTATAGTCTTGTCTGCCGGCTCGGTCGGTGCTTCTGCCTTCGGCAAAGGTCTCCACCGGAAACACAATGTCGTCAACTTAAGAAAGAATATTAGATAGAGTTTATTGCGGTACTCCCTCCGTCACGGAGGGAGGCGAAAAAGCCGCATAAAACCTAAGCCTCCCTCTTTGAGGGTGCGGTCTGCCGGTGGCAGACGGTGCCGCAAGGCAACAGCACCGACCGAAGCGGCAGCGGAGACGGTGTCATAAAGTACGCTATGCGTACTTTATGACGGAGGGAGTATATACAAAACTCCTTAAGTTGATGACATTGACCGGAGACTCGCACCCTGCGTAATTTTAGCACAATTTGCCTGAAAAAATCTAAGCGATACGGGCACTCGATTTAATTAGTGTTTCCCTAAGAAAAAACCTATTTATACTTCATCTTCTGAAAAAGTATAAATAGGAAAATTTAATCAAATTATCACATTATTTCAAGCTTTTTGAACATCTCTATTCGCTTATCATTCAATTCTGTAAATTCTGCTTCATTTACATTGTACTTCTTTTTATCAAGTATCAGCATACTGAATCGTACCGATATTTTTGATACTATTCTATGTAGGCTGAAAGCAAAATATAAAAAAGCATACTGATTTAATAAAGGATAACTCTTTTTCATTTCTGACATAGGAAGAAAAACTTTAGATACTCTAAATGAAAAGTATTCCTTGCCTAAGAAAAAGTTATTTTTCTTTTTCTGATCTCCATGCAATGTGCGTTTACGCAAATAGTATTTATAAAAATCATACCTTTTTGAAGCCTCGTTTAGACCTTGCCAACCGCCATCCTCAAGATCACTCAGTATTAACGATATTTCATCATCCTGAATCAAAGGCTTAATAGGAAAGTCGTTTTCATTAAATCCAAAGTATTTTACAGATAAACCAAGAATCAACTGCATAGTATGATAATAATGAGTGTTTTTCAACATATCTTTATATATTTTTTTGTCAATTCTGTCGATATTGTTTTTTGAGTACAACAAAAAATCCATTATCATTCCCAGACTAATACCGCTGACCATTAAATGCTTCATCATATGATATGTCAAAAAAATGATGTTATTTGTTGCACTTAACCCATAAAAAGGCAGCTCATAATAATCAACTTGTTTTTTTTCACTAAATGCAGATTTCTCCAATTGACCTTCTTCAAAAATTTCCAAATTGAAAATATCAGGCAATAATTTTATATGTAACTCCACCATTCCCAATAATGGGTGAGTTGCTTCTGAATGATAATCTGTTGCTTTTCTTCCGGTAATAAAAAATCCTTCTTTTTTCAAAAAACAGATAGCCCTTTTTTCGTCAACAGGTTTTATTAATAGGTCAGTATCCGCTGAAATTCTGCACTCAGGATTAGCATAATATCTGGATACATCTATACCTTTAATGATTATGACATCGATACCCTCATCTTTCATCTTATTTACAAGCTTCAGAATACCTTCTGTCTTTATAGCATTCTTTATTGCTCCCCCTCTAAGCATTGCAATAAATCTGTTTCTTAATTCTTCAGGACAACCTGTTTCCGATTTCTTTATTGCCATAGCTACGGTATAAGTAATACTTTGGTTTATTGCCAGATCAAGTATTTTGTTCCAATCAACCTTTTTCTCAGGTGGAGATGCTGTTTTGCCTTTTGCTCCGCATGCAAATAAATACATGAGATATTCCATTTCATTTGTCATTTTGTTTTCCCCTATTTTCTTTTCATATAAACCAAACAAATCCTTTTAAAGCTCTGTATTCTTACCTTTCAATTTTATCAAATAAATAAATATGTGTCAATAGATGTAAAATATAAAACATGAATGTATGATTATCTGCTAATTGTATATTTTCGCAATAAACCTCGTATATACTACAAATACGATTCAAATTAATTATAGGACACCTCTAAAAACCACACGCCATCCATCTGCACCGTATCTAAACGACGGCAGGTTTTAGAGATGCCCTATATAACTTTATGTGTCAAATAAAACGTGGCTAAAAATCAAATCGCTCCTTAGGACAATACCGCACACCGCACAAAGCCGTCAAGCGGTATTTGTGCGGTGTTACCTTAAAACAATGACATCTGATTTGATTCAGGCAGATCTCCGAATGCACCGATAGACTTTAATGTTTCTATAACCGTCTTTGATACTTTTGCCTGCGCCTGAATATCTTCTATCGACAAGAATTTGCCATTCTTAGCTACTTCTACAAGACTTTCGGCAGCAGCTTCGCCTACACCGGGCATAGAACAATAAGGAAGTCTTAATGCACCGTCTTCAATTACAAACTTTTTAGCCTCTGATTTGAATATATTGATCGGCAATACCTTTATGCCTCTTGCAAGCATTTCATTTACAATTTGCAAAGTTGCAAGGTCTGTTTTTTCCTTTGCGGAGGCCGCTGTACCTTTATTTACTATATCACGTATTTTTTCCATTACAGCAGGTTTTCCTGCAAGCGCTGACTCTGCGTCAAAGCTTTCTCCTCGCACCGTAAAATATGCCGCATAGTATGCTAAAGGCTTATGAACCTTATACCACCCAAGACGAAGCGTTGAGATCATATAAGCTGCTGCGTGTGCCTTAGGAAACATATATTTTATCTTCATACACGAATCAATATACCACTGTGGAACATTGTGCTCCTTCATTGCATTGATATGCTCCTCTGTAAGAAGCTTAGTTGCTTTTCCCTTACGAACGATCTCCATTATCTTAAACGCCATTTTAGGTTCAAGACCTTTGTGCAGCAGATATGTCATAATACTATCTCTCGTACCTATAACCTCGGAGATAGTACAAGTACCGTTCTTTATAAGGTCTGCCGCATTACCTATCCATACATCTGTACCATGTGAAAGTCCGGATATCTGAAGCAAGTCTGAAAACGTTTTAGGCTGTGATTCTACAAGCATTTGTCGTACAAAATTTGTTCCCGACTCCGGAAGTGAAAATGTTCCCGTCTGTGAATCTATATCTTCGGGCTTTACATTTAACGCTTTCGTAGATGTAAACAGCGACATAACATCGGGATCACTCATTGAAACGTCCATAACGCTTATGCCGGTGAACTCCTCAAGATAATGATATATGGTCGGAACATCGTGACCAAGCTCATCAAGCTTACATATAGTATCATGAATAGAATGGAAGTCGAAGTGTGTTGTTATATTATCGGATTTCTGATCGTTTGCCGGACGCTGTATCGGACAGAAATCGAATACGTTCATACCTCTCGGCACAACAACCATGCCGCCGGGGTGCTGACCTGTTGTTCTTTTTACTCCTGTACAGCCTATTGATAATCTTTCTTCTTCTGCTTTGTTATATACCTTGCCTGCCTGTTCGGCATACTTTTTCACGTATGCAAAAGCCGTTTTATCGGCAACAGTTGCGATAGTTCCGGCTTTGAACACATTTTCCTTGCCGAACAGAGTTTCTGTATATCTATGCGCCTGCGACTGGTACTCACCTGAAAAGTTCAAGTCGATATCAGGCACTTTGTCCCCGTCAAATCCCAGAAATGTTTCAAATGGTATCTCGTGACCGTCACGGTGGTAAGGTGTACCGCATTTCGGACAATTCTTTGCAGGAAGGTCAAATCCCGAACCAACACTTCCGTCTGTGATGAACTCACTGTTTTTACATTCCGGATTCGGACAGATATAGTGCGGACAAAGCGGATTTACTTCGGAAATACCCGACATTGTTGCAACGAATGACGAACCTACCGAACCTCGTGAACCTACAAGATATCCGTGCGCCTCGGAATCTGCAACCAACTTCTGAGCCGTCATATACAGTACAGAGAATCCGTGCTTAGTTATCGAACCCAACTCTCTGTCAAGTCGTGCCTTTACGATCTCCGGCAAAGGATCTCCGTACATATCCTTTGCACGCTTCCATGTAATGGAGGTAAGCTGTTCCTCTGCTCCGTCGATAAACGGAGGAAAGTTTCCGTCCGGTATAGGCTTTATCTGCTCTACCATATCTGCGATCTTATTAGTATTCTCTATTACTATTTCACGGGCTTTTTTATCACCAAGATATGCAAACTCCTTTAGCATTTCTTTTGTAGTTCTCAAATAAAGCGGTGCCTGATGATCTGCGTCTTCAAAGCCTTTGCTGTTCATGATTATCTTTCTGTAATCTGACATATAAGGATCAAGAAAATGCACATCACACGTTGCTACAACAGGGATATTCAAGTCTTCTCCGAGTTTTACAACAGTTTTGTTGAACTCTTTTATTTCGTCGATCGATTGAACATAATTGTTTCTTACCATGAATTCGTTGTTGCCCAAAGGCTGAATTTCAAGGTAATCATAGAATGAAGCTATTTCCTTTAACTCATCATAAGTCTTTTCTTTTGATGAAATAGCATGGTACAACTCGCCTATTTCGCATGCGCTGCCGATTATTAGTCCCTCTCTGTGACGCATAAGCACAGATTTGGGTATTCTCGGTCTGCGATAAAAATAATTAAGGTGTGCATAAGATATCAGCTTATACAGATTTCTCAGTCCTGTTAAGTTCTTTACCAGAATGATCTGGTGATACGCTTTTAGCTTTTTTAACTCCTCAGCAGAAAGCATGGAGCAGTTCTGACAAATTGCGTCTTCTCCCTCAAAAGGCTTACTGTTATCAGAAGCAGTATCGTCTACAAAATAAGCCTCTGTACCATATATTACCTTTATATTGCCTCCGCTTTTTTGTATATCGTTGAGAGTGTTCATAGCTTCGGGGAAAGCCTGTGCTACGCCGTGATCTGTGATCGCAATTGCAGGCATACCCCATTCATAAGCACGCATAATAAGATCTTTTGCAGGTGTTACGCCGTCCATATCAGACATATTTGTATGCAGATGAAGTTCACAGCGTTTCTTTTCTTCTTTATCTACTATTTTCACCTTTTGTGCTGTTGCGATACTTACGGCATGCATTTCAATATCTCTGTCGTAATTATCGTAGCTTACGTCACCTTTTACTATAATTGTTGATTTTGCCTTTAGCAGCTCAAGCGGCTTGCATTTATCTAAGCTTTCAAATACCTTAACTGCAATAGAGCTTGTATAATCGGTTATCTTTATTGTAGCGATATTTTTCTTGGAATCTCGTGTCAGGCGAATATCTATGCTGAAAATATCTCCCCATATCATTGTATTGCCTGTTTCGGCAGACAGCGTATTTATCGGTACAACATCAACCTTTGTAATAGCTCTGCCAAATAACGGCTTCATGGTTTTATCTGCTATTATCGGGAATAAAGTTTCTCCCTCTCTTATTTCAATTTCCGCCTTTGTTTTTTCCATTTCTTCTTTGTGCTTATCGGCGGACGCCATAGTTTCTTTATATGCCTCGTATTCTTCTATTTGTTTTTTCTGTTCCTCTTTTTGCTGCTGAGCTTCAATGCTCTCCTGCATTTTTATGTATTCTTCATTTTCAAGACTCATAGATGTTAATCCGTCAAACTCTACCTTGTAATTGCAGCCAAACATTCGCTCGATCGCCTTTGAAATAAGTAATGCGGCATTTTGTCCTTTTATTACAGCCTCTCCGCCATGATACAGTGTAATAATAAACCTGTCGCCGTCAATTGTGGCTTTTGCGTCTTTAAATGTTCCGTTTAAGGTTGCATTATCTCGTTTCAGGTGTACTACAATCTCACTGAAATAATCAGAAGTAAAGCATTCCTTCGGAAAAACAGAATTAATTCTCACCATTGAAAGCTGGAGACTTCTTACAAGCTCTCGTTCAAGCGATAATATATCGCTTTGAGAAACAAGCTTATCAAATTTTATTAAGGCTGTCATAGCGTTTGTGCTTCTGTTAATATTGATATTCATATCACTTGCATTACCGCTTTTCAGCCTGCTCACAAGCTCAGGAGAAGCATAGCTGTCAAACACATCTAAAATACTACTCATTAAAACCTTCCTTTAAGATCATTTCACATTTTCTCAATTTCTTCCAACAAAGACTCTACCAATAATTCTTCGGGAACCTTTTTTACTATCTCTCCTTTTTTAAATATAAGTCCTGCACCGTCGCCGCCTGCAATACCTATATCGGCTTCTCTTGCTTCTCCGGGACCGTTTACTGCACATCCCATTACTGCTACTGTAATATCCTTTTTACAATCACGCAAACGCTCCTGCACCTCGTTTGCAATAGCGATAAGATCAATTTTTGTTCGTCCGCAAGTGGGGCAGGAAATGAACTTTATACCGCTTGTATCAATATCAATTGCTTTCAGAATATCCTTTGCAGCATATACCTCTTTTATAGGATCGTCTGTGAGAGATACTCTGATAGTATCGCCTATTCCTCTAAGCAGAAGCGAGCCTATTCCGGCAGCAGATTTTATTAAGCCCATACGCTCTGTGCCTGCCTCTGTAACTCCAAGATGTAATGGATAATCACATTTTTCGGCAGCAAGCTCGTAAGCCTTTATCATTGTACTGACTGTGGAAGATTTCATAGACAGTACAATATCTGTAAAATCGAAGCGTTCAAGAATTGACGCATGATAGAGAGCACTCTCACACAATGCTTCTGCTGTGGGTGAACCGTATTTTTGAAGAATATGCTTTTCAAGCGAACCGGAATTAACACCTATGCGAATAGGAATATTCTTTTCTCTGCAAGCCTTTACAACGGCATAAACTCTGTCGTCGCTGCCGATATTGCCCGGATTTATGCGCACCTTATCAATACCGGCTGCTACCGATTCCAAAGCAAGACGATAATCGAAATGTATATCTGCAACTATCGGAACGGATACCTTTGACTTGATCGCATCAATAAGACGTACCGCCTGCATATCGGGTACTGCAATTCTGATTATCTGACAACCGGCTTTTTCAAGCTTTTCAGCCTGAGTTACACTACCCTCGATATTATCGGCAGGAATATTCAGCATCGACTGCACCGTAACAGGCGCACCGCCGCCGATCTGCACATTACCTGCTTTTACAAATTTTTTACTACCCATAATAACACCTCTATCCACCAATGCCTGTGCCTGTCGCAATTCTTACAATATCATTAATCGTTATTACTGCTATGAATCCCAATAGAATAATAAATCCTGCAGCATGAACCCATGCTTCGTATTTTTGCGGAACCGGTTTTCTGATTATCAGCTCAATAAGCATAAATACAAATCTGCCGCCGTCAAGTGCAGGCAATGGCAAAACGTTTACAATTCCAAGGTTTACGGTAATTATCATAAGCATATACAAAATATTGTTTACCGCATCGCCAAAGCTTGATTCAAGACCTGCCTGTGCTGCCTGCGTAACAACTGACGCCGCACCAACCGGCCCTGCAATATCATTCATACCGTATGTGCCTGTTGCCAATCCCCAAAGACTTATCCATATCATTTTTACAACGGAGAAGGTACCCTTGGCAGACTCTGAAATAAGTGTGCCTATATTCTTTTTTATCGGTGTAACAGAAAAGTCAAGCGAAATGGCAGGGTTTCCGTCGTCACCCAGATAGGTATAAAAATCGACATTATTCAAAATGATCTTTTCGTTATTTCTCAAAACAGTAACATCTGTTCTGAATCTCTTTCTTTCGGGCATATACTCTCTTTCTTCAGGAACATAGTTTACCTTTGAAAGCTCATTCACCTGCGCCATTGTATCCTGTGTAATCTTATCTGCCTCGGCTTTATCAGCGGCATTATTAAGCTTCTCTATTCCGCTGTTAAAAGCCTCTGATATCGCTTTCAGCTCATCTTCGGAATAATCCTCCGCTTTCAAAGAACTATATTGTCTTGCAAGAGTAAAGCCGCAGTCTTCTTTATAAATAGAAAAATCTTCTCCGTTTACAGTTTGCAGAGGAATCATTACCAGTGCAAATGAAATATCTCTTGAACAATTTATATCATAACCGCCTATTTCAAGCAGCTTGTCGCCTGCCTGCAAACCTGATTTTGACGTAAAAGCAGTCTGGGCAAAGCTTGAAATTGTAGTAGAAGAAAAATACGGTGACTGTACAAGAAGGATCATCATCATTATCAAGCCGAGTACAATATTATTAAATGCACCCGCCAAAACAATTATCATTCTTTGCCAGACCGGTTTATTTATCAACGCACGTTCGTTGTCACTTTCTTCGTTTTCGCCCTCCATAGCACAAAAACCGCCGATAGGCAGCAGTCTTAAAGTGTATTGAGTTTCTCCTTTTTTGAACTGTACAATTTTCGGCCCCATTCCGAGGGCAAATTCATTCACCTGAACACCAAATTTTTTTGCTGTGATAAAGTGTCCGAACTCGTGTATAAAAATTATCAGTTCAAATACTAATACTCCGATTACAATTAAAGCAATTTTGGTAAGTATAAAAATCAGATCCTTCCAATTACTAAATATAAGAAACTGTTCGCCCCCTTTTTATTCGGGAGCGACAGCATTAAATTTATCTGCTGTATGACACAGCATATTCTCTTGCAGCTTTATCTGCTTTTATTATTGAATCCACATCAAAAATATCTTCTATCGGCAGATCGGTAATAGCACCCCACACGATATCGCCTATATCGGTAAAGGAGATCTTTCTGTCGAGGAACAGTTTTACCGCCGCTTCATTTGCCCCGTTTGCCAGCACAGGTGCGGTACCGCCAAGCTTCATAGAACGCTTACAGGCATTCAGACACTTGAAGGTATCATAGTCAGGCTTCATAAAGCTCAGTGTGCCTACTTTTGTAAGATCGAGCTTTTCAACAGGACAGCTCATTCTCTGTGGATAAGTAAGAGCATATTGTATAGGTATCTTCATATCCGGTACACCCATCTGAGCAATTACGGAATTATCCGTATATTCTATCATTGAATGTACTACGCTCTCTCGGTGGATAACAACGTCTATTTTTTCAATAGGCATATCAAAAAGCCACTTTGCTTCTATTATTTCCAATCCCTTATTCATCATTGTAGCAGAATCTATGGTAATTTTATTACCCATGCTCCAATTAGGATGATTAAGCGCTTGTTCCACAGTAACAGACTTTAATTGTTCGCTTGAATATCCGTAAAACGGACCGCCCGACGCTGTAAGAATAAGTCTGTTAAGCATTTTTTTATCCGGACACCCTTGAAGGCACTGAAACACTGCTGAATGTTCGCTGTCTACGGGATATATTTTAACATTCTTCTCTTTTGCTCTTTTCATTACAAGACTTCCGCCCGTAACAAGTGTTTCTTTGTTTGCAAGAGCAATATTCTTTCCCGCATTTATAGCTTCGAGAGTAGGCGTCAATCCTACCATACCGACAACAGAAGTCAGCACTGTATCTGCTTGCTTTGCAGCCGCAGCTTCACAAAGTCCTTCCATGCCGCATAATACCTTTGTACCTAAATCGGAAATGCGGCCTTTCAGTTCATTTGCTGCTGATTCTTCTGTGAGAACGGCAATTTCAGGCTTGAATTCACGAATCTGTTTTTCAAGAATATCTACGCTGCTGTTAGCGGTAAGTGCTGAAACACGTATTCCCAATGCTCTGCAAACCTCTAAAGCCTGTGTTCCGATAGAACCAGTTGAACCGAGAATCGAAATGTTTTCTGTCATATCACTAACCTGCTTTCTCAACTATTGTTGGCAAAAACATTATAAGTATGAGTAAAAAAGGCGACGTAAAAATAACACTGTCAAATCTGTCAAGCATTCCGCCGTGACCGGGTATAAGTGAACCGTAGTCTTTAACGCCAAGGCTTCTCTTGATAAGCGAGAAGCTAAGGTCACCGACAATTGAGATCAACGCACCAAACAATCCGAAAATTGCTAAAGAGATATAATTCACACTTTCACCGTTTTTGAAGAAAAATGTTTCAAATATTATTCCTACCAAAAACGAGAGAAGTGTACCTATTATTACACCCGAAACAGCGCCCTCAACTGTCTTTTTGGGGCTGATCTTCGGACAAAGCTTATGTTTACCCAAAAAGCTGCCGCCAAAATAAGCTCCTCCGTCTGCAAGCCACGGTATTGCAAGCGCCGTTACCAGATAAAACGCACCTATTATAGGTGTTGGAGTGTTGAACATATACACAACTGCCCATATTCCTATTGTACATAAAAGCGTAAGTGTTAAAGCAAACGACAGATCAGGAAATACAAGATTTTCGTGATTGAATATCATAGCCAAGAACAATGATACTACATACAGAAAAAAAAGTATCGGTACAACATAGCTATACGAATAAAACAGCGGAAACAAAAAGGAAAACGCTAAACAAGGTATGGCTACCGTGAATTTTTTGTTAAGACCTTTTGCCGATATACCCTCAAACACACACATCGCAGTTATTATTGCCAAAGCAACATCAACAACTATTCTGTAATGTACTCCTACTATCAATACGCCAATAGCAAAAGTTATTCCAATCAATGCAGACAATAATCTGGTTTTCATACTATTACACACCGCCAAATCTTCTATTACGTTTTGAATACTCGATCAACGCTCTGTTTAGATCGTTTTTTGTATAATCAGGCCATAATACGTCATCTATGTAGTATTCTGCATATGCCGACTGCCACAACAAGAAGTTAGATGTTCTGTATTCTCCGCTTGGTCTTATTATTAAGTCGGGATCCGGCTGACCTGCCGTATACAAATTATCGGAAATAAGCTTCTCTGTTACCGCATTATCTATATCATCAGCTTTGATCTCACCGTTTGCAGCCATTTTTGCTATCTTTCTCATTGCAGTAACAAGCTCTGCCCTGCCGCCGTAATTCATTGCGATATTTAATACCATACCTTCGTGTACTGCCGACATCTTTTCATTTTCGATCATAAGCTCCTGAATATCCTTCGGAAACTGTGAGATATCACCCAGAAATTTTACTCTTATAGTATCATCTGCAAAATCTCTCAAAGCTTCGTTCAGATAATCCCTGAAATACACCATTATGGTATTGACTTCTTCTAAGGGACGTCTCCAATTTTCTGTTGAAAAAGCATAGACCGTAAGATATTTTATTCCTATGTCGCTGCAGTAACGACTGATCTTTCTGAATGTTTCGGCACCGACTTTATGCCCTGCCGTTCTCGGCAACCCTCTTTTTTTAGCCCATCTTCCGTTCCCGTCCATAATAATACCTATATGAACGGGAAGCTGTATATCTGTAATATCTATTTCGGGCGATTTGCTTGAAAATAAACTCATCTTTAGAACCCTTTTTCCTTAAATTGACATTACTTCCTTCTGCTTTGCTTCACAAAGCTGATCTATACTCTTGATGTACTTATCTGTAAGCTCCTGAACCTTTTTCTCGCTCTTTTTGAGATCATCCTCTGTGATCTCTCCCTCTTTTTTCATTTTCTTGAAATCTTCAATGGTATCTCTTCTGATGTTTCTGATGTGTACTTTCTTAGCCTCTGCCATTTTTGCAACATCTTTAACGATATCTTTACGCTTATCCTCTGTAAGCGGCGGGAATACAAGACGAATGATCTTACCGTCATTCTGTGGATTTATACCTATATCTGAAGCTTGTATCGCTCTTTCAATGCCTCTTAATACACTTGTATCCCACGGCTGAATGGTGAGAGTTCTTGCCTCTGTTACAGATACTGCTGCTAATGCATTTATTGCGGTAGGGGCTCCGTAATAGTCCACTGTGATTCTGTCAAGGATATTCGGATTTGCACGTCCTGCTCTGATCTCTCTGTATTCAACCTCAAGATGATCTACTCTTTTGTTCATACGCTCTTCGCATTTCTTTAATGTTTCTTTCATTGTATATTCCTCCGTAATTTTATATTATTCTGCCGATATCATAAAGCGGCTGTTATTAGTTTGAAACTACCGTACCAACATTTTCACCGCAAACGGCTGATACGATATTCTTTGTATTCTCAACGCTGAATACAAGTATGTTAAGCTTATTATCCATACAAAGCGACGCTGCCGTGCTGTCCATAACCTGCAAGCCTTTGTTAAGCACCTCTTTGAAGGTAATATTATCAAACTTGACTGCATTCGGGTTTTTATGCGGATCGCTGTCGTATACACCGTCTACCATAGTTGCTTTAAGCATTACGTCTGCGCCGATCTCTATTGCACGAAGTGCAGCTCCTGTATCAGTTGAAAAATAAGGATTTCCCGTTCCACAGCCAAACACAACTACTCTGCCCTTCTGCAAATGTCTTACAGCTTTATCTTTTACATAAAGCTCGGCTACCTGCGGCATTGCAAGCGCTGTTTGTACTCTTGCGTCAACGCCCATCTGATTAAGTGTATCAGCTACGCCTAACGCATTTATCACGGTTGCAAGCATTCCCATATGATCGGCTCGTGTTCTGTCCATGCTTCCGCTTGATCTGCCTCTCCAGAAATTGCCGCCCCCTACAACTATCGCTACTTCTACGCCCATTTCTACAAGCTCTTTTACCGGTTCACAATAACGTGTTACGGTATCAAAATCAATCCCTGAACCCTGCTCTCCTGCAAGTGCTTCTCCGCTGAGCTTGAGCAGTACTCTTTTATATTTAGGTTTCATTCTTTAATATCCTCCGTTTTTCAATAAGACATATTTAAACAACACCACCGTGCATATTAGCAAACTGTTTTTGTGAGGTATTGCCTTAAATGTAAATATTGTCTTAACAGATATCTTCTATATTAGTAAAACTGTTCAAAATTACTCAACAGCATACTATTACTATTATTTTACAATAAACAATCCAATCTGTAAAGACAATTTATTCAATTTTAACTTTAGGTTAATAATTTTCTTATTTTACGAAATTTTTAAAATAAACTAATTTTATAAAATTAAGCCATTTCTATTCGTAAATTACGAAAAATCAAAACTGAATTTCCATATTATTTCATTATATATTATATTTCCATTTTGAGAACCGTTTAAAATGAAAAGAATAATAAACAGGAGGTGAGAATACGAAAAGAAAAAGCTTTATTCATTTTTTAAGTATATTTTTTTTATTATTTTGTATTGCCGTTTTTTCTGTTTGCGCAAGCTGTAATGCGATACTTCCTGATGAATATACTGTTTATAAAGATGAAACATTCAGGTTTGGCAACAATAAGCTTATTACCCTGAACGATCATATATATAAAGACTCAAAAGAAGCATTGTATTTTCGTGACGATTATACGTCAAAAGAATTAATGTTACTCAATATTATTCCCATAAAAGAGGTAAATGTTCATAATACAGAAAAAAAATACGTTGTGCCGTGCGGTAATCTATTTGGTATTAAGTTTTATACAAAGGGTGTTGTAGTTATAAAATGCTCAGATATTATTCTGAACGATAAAACTGAGAATCCCGGCAGCTCCGGAGGACTTGCGCCCGGCGACACTATTATACGAATAAACAATAAAGAGGTTGTATGCTGTAACGATATTAAAGAGGTTGTATCTGAATCTAAAGGAAATAGTCTTGAAGTCGCTTTTGAAAGACAAGGGAAAGAGTATATAACTCGTCTTACTCCAGTAAGCACAGACTCTGACGGCGATTTTCATCTGGGACTTTGGATCCGTGACAGTTGCGCAGGTCTGGGTACTATGACTTTTTATGAACCTGACAGCAAACGCTTTGCCTCTCTGGGACATGGTATTTGTGATTCTGATACAGGAAAAGTACTTCCGCTTGACAGCGCACTTATTACCGAAGCGAAGGTCGCAAGTATTACAAAGGGCTCACAAGCTGTTACGGGAAGTATAAATGGATACTTTGCCGGCGGTGACAAAACTCTGGGCGTTGCTCTGCGTAACTGCGAAACAGGTCTTTATGGTACTCTTACAGACACTCCTTGTCAAGCACAGCCAATTGAAATTGCAAATGTTCAGGAAATTACAAAAGGTCCTGCTCAGATTATTTGTACACTTGATAACGGTGAACCGCAATATTACAATATTGAAATAACTCGTATTGATTACGATATCAACAACAAAACAAAAAACTTGCAGATTATTGCCACTGATAAGCGCCTTTTGGAGAAAACAGGCGGTATTGTGCAAGGTATGAGCGGCAGTCCAATATTACAAAATGGTAAACTTATCGGAGCTGTTACTCATGTTCTTATTACAAATTCTGCAAAGGGATATGGTATTTTCGCTCAGAATATGTTTAATGATATGGAAAAGTCACGTTTTTGATAACTTATTATTATACGATTGTAACCGATTATTACTGATTTTTTTCAAAAAAGGTATTGCTATTTTTACCAATTTATGGTATTATTACAAGTGTAAACCTAATATACCATATTTGGAGGATAATTTATATGGAAAACAAGATCAAATTATTATTTTCGGAAGAAATGAGTGTTTTTACCGCTGAAGAAATCGCTTGCTTTCGTCCTCATGGCATAGAAGTGAATTTTTGTGCCAAAGACGGCGTTGTTGTATTGGATGAGATAAACAATATCAAGCCTGATGTGGTTATTATTGATATGTTTATGACACGAATAGACGCAATCGGGCTTCTGAAATCCTTTGACAAGAACAAGGTCGGGGTAAACCCTATCTTTATTGTTGCGTCATCTTTTGACAGCGATGTGCTGCAAAAGGAGATCATGAACTGCGGCGGATCATATTTCGTGCTGAAGCCGTATAATACAAAAAATCTTGCTGTGAGCATTGCACAGCTTTGCAAAACAAAGAACATTTCTCTGCGTACCGTTATGCCTTTGGCAGAAACAAACGGCTCTTTAGAAATGAAGGTAACTGAGATTCTTCATCAGATAGGCGTACCGGCTCACATCAAGGGCTACCATTATCTGAGAGATTCTATCATCATGGCAGTAGAAACACCGGATATTATCAACTCTATCACAAAAAGGCTTTATCCGTCTGTTGCACAGAAATACGAAACCACTTCTTCACGTGTTGAAAGAGCGATAAGACACGCTATCGAGGTTGCCTGGGACAGAGGCGATATTGATATACTCAACTCGTATTTCGGATATACCATTCACAACAGCAGAGGTAAGCCGACAAACAGCGAGTTTATCGCAATGATCTCGGATAAGATGAGATTACAGCTTAAAAGTGTATCTTAAGGGGATTTGCAAAAGCCTCAGAGCATATTTTGACCAATTGTTCAATAACAACCTCACCGAATCGCTGCGGTGAGGTTGTTGTATTTTTATATGCCGCAATAAAAGAAGGCTTGTTTGAAAAACTATATAATATATTGAATTTATCTTTAATTTATGTTAAAATTTGATAAACATAACATTAAAATTAGGAGTGTTTAAAATGAAAATACGCAAATTCACAGCATTTTTTCTGACGGTTTTGCTAATTGCTGTATCGGCTGTTTCGCCTTTTTGTGCAAGCGCCGATGTTATCAGCGTATCTGTTTCATATACAGATACTGCCGTTGATAACTCTGTATACAGCATAAATAATGTATATCTGACAGAGAATACCGTTCACGTTTCTTATAAGGCTTCGGAAAAATGCAAGCTTACTGTTGCTTTCCTGTTTGCAGACAGCAGCAGTATGATTACCTCGGTCACCAAATCAGCCGATAAAACAGACTCGGATAAGACAATTGATATTGCTTTTGATACAAGTCTGCTGCCGGAATACTTTGACATAAACTGCTTTTTGCTTTCCGAAGAAAACAGTCCTCTGTGCGATATGTTCAGCGTAAGCAACGCAAATATTGATAAAGATAATACAAATACAGACGATACTCCGATTTTGCGTCATGAAAAGGATAATACATCAATAATTGCTTACGGCGTTTGTTCAGGGAACGAAACTGTTTTGTGGGAGCTTCACGAAAGCGGTTCGCTTTTCATTTACGGAGAGGGCTGCGATATGTTCAATTACAAGCCCGACGAAAATTATTTTGCACCGTGGCACGACGAAGGACTTGCAAATAAAGTTAAACACGCCGTTGTTGAAAAGGGTGTAGAATTTGTCGGAGATTACGCTTTTTTCGATCTGAACAATTTGCAGTCTGTACACTTTTCTCAAGGAATAATGGAGGTCGGTAAATATGCTTGTGCTGACTGTTCAGAATTAAAGGACGTCTACCTCACTCCCACTATCACAGCTCTTGGTGCAGGTGTATTCAAAAACTGCTCTATGCTTACAAGAGTTGACCTTCCGTCAGGCATTCTGTATATTCCAGAAGAACTGTTTTCATCATGTATCAGACTAAAAGCAGTTACCATATCTGATTACGCACAGGTTATAGGCAAAGAAGCATTCAGCAATTGTCAGTCACTTTCAATATATTCTTTGCCTGACAGCATTATAGCTATGGGCGACGGTGCATTCTATTCATGCAATAATATTACTGAAATAACCTTCCCTGAAAGTCTGAGGATCACAGGAAACAATACCTTTAAAAATTGCAGCCGCTTAAAAAATGTCACTGTTTCTGCTGCAACAGAAGCTATCGGTGACGATTGTTTCGGTTTCTGCGGTGAGCTTGAAAGTGTAGAGATACCGTCTGACGGAGAGCTTTCATCAATCGGTGAAAATGCCTTTCGTGGTTGTTATTCGCTTTTTGATATCTCATTTCCCGAACACCTTTCAAGTTTAGGCAGCTCGTCATTCAAAAACTGCTGGTCACTTGAAGAAATAGTTTTTCCTGTTGCTCTGACATCTATTCCCGATTACTGTTTTTCGGAATGTACCTCACTTATTGACGTTTGGTTCGGTGATGAGCTAACAGAGATCGGAGCAGGCAGTTTTTCGGGCTGCAAAAGCCTTGAGAGCGTCTTTTTGCCGGCGAGTACCATAAAAATAAACAAGAACGCCTTTGAAAACTGTTCTGCTGTTGATGATATCTATTTGCCTGACTCCATAACCCTTATCGGCGATCACGCTTTTGCAAACTGCACTTCACTTGAATCAGTCATACTCCCCAACGGTCTGACCGAAATCGGAAATGCATTTTTCGGATGTACAGCACTTAAAGAGGTAAAG
Source organism: Clostridia bacterium (assembly GCA_017402845.1). Taxonomy (GTDB): domain Bacteria; phylum Bacillota; class Clostridia; order Oscillospirales; family Acutalibacteraceae; genus RUG592. The sequence goes on along the minus strand of JAFPLH010000087.1, from coordinate 17,182 downwards.
CTATCGAAAAGCTTGCAGTCTATCAACGGCGAGGCATTTTTCGGCTGTACCTCGCTTAGCTGTCTGAGTATTCCCGACGGAGTAAAGTATATCAATTCAAGTGCATTTTCCGGGTGTACCGGACTTCGTGCCGTTCAGCTTCCTGCTTCGTTGGAGAAAATTTCACAGTATGCATTTTTCTCCTGTGATAACATTGATACCATTTATTTTACAGGACAAGAAGCTGATCTGAATGAGATAAGCTTCGGCGGATACAACGGAAGTCTGAACTCTGCCGATGTGCATTGTAATACCGATCATACATTCGGATTCAAAAATCATTATAACGATTCTTCTGACAAGATAAAGGAGTGGTCTTGCGGTAATGACGCCACGGCGGCTCTTATGTCAAACGGTACTCTTTACATATACGGCAGCGGAGATATGTACAATTACACTGAAGCTTCAAGCACAGGTACGCCCTTGTGGTCTGAATATGCAGACAGTATTTCAAGCATAGTGATCGAAAGCGGAATTGAAACTATCGGTGAATGTGCATTTGCAAAGCTTAATAATCTCCAGAGTGTATCTTTAGGCGATACGGTCAAGAAAATCAATAAACGGGCTTTCTTTGAAAGCTCACTAACAGAAATTGCTTTTCCCTGTTTTTTAACAGAAATTGGCGAAGAAGCGTTTGCATTCTGTAAAAAACTTGACTTCATTGACTTTGAATACGGCGTTCAGAAAATTGATCGTGCTGCTTTTCAGCTTTGCACATCACTTACAATCTTAGAATTGCCTGACAGCGTTACAGAAATAGGTTATTCTGCTTTTGTTGGCTGTTCAAGCCTTAATAAAGTATCGCTTTCTTCAAATATTACAGAAGTCAAAAACGGTGTATTCCAGAACTGCAGGAATTTGAAATCTATCGTTATCCCAAAAGGCGTTACTTCTATCGGAAGATGGGCGTTTACTCAGACAGGTCTTACGTCAATTGAAATACCTATAAGCGTTACAAAAATATACAGTGACGCTTTCTCTGAGGCTTATTCCCTTGAAGATGTATACTACCCTTCAAAAGAAGTATACTGGAATAATATTGACTTTTCAGACGGCAACGATTGTCTTTTGAATACACAAAAGCATTTTGAAATGACTATCTGGGATTCACTTTTCGGCCATTACAGTGAAACAAACTCTCCTTTATACAGCGGAAAGATCGGCTGGTATGCCGAATGGGCTATTTACGACAGCGGTACTCTTTATATTTACGGCGAAGCCGTAATGCCCGATTTTATCCCCGAAAGCAAGCCTGCACCTTGGCTTGAACACAGCGACATTATTACAAATGTTGTTATTGAATCTCTTATCACCAAAATAGGAAGAAACGCTTTTTACGGTCTTGATAATGTTGACAATATCTCTATCGGTTCGGGAGTTACCACACTCTCTGTATCGACTTTTGAAAACTGTACATCACTTGAAACAGTTGAAATTCCAAAACAAATAACCATTATACCCGCAAGAGCTTTTGCCGGCTGTACAAATCTTACCGAGATAACTGCAAACGGTGTTACTATGATACACAATAACGCTTTCACCGATTGTTCTTCTCTTGTTTATGCAGGATTTGCACCCGGACTTAACTCTCTCGGAAAAGAAGTATTTATGAACTGCGTAAAGCTTAAAACAATTGAATTGCCTGACACATTGGGCATAGTAGGTTCAGACGCATTTTTAAATACACCGTGGTTTGACTCTCTTAACAGCGAATACAACATTATAGGTAATGGTATTCTTTTAAAATATATTCCTCAGTATCAATACATGGATAAAGTGCTTATACCAAACACGGTGAAACGTGTTTCTCCAAAAGCATTTACAGATTTTGACGGCATTGACGCTCTGCAATTACCTGAAACTGTAACTATTATTGATACTAATGCATTTAGCATCAATTACCTGAACAGAATATACTATCTCGGTGATCAGACTCAATGGGATAAGATCTCTGTTGCGGTAAACAACGAACTTTTCACTGAATGTCCGGAAGTTTATATCAGCACACGCTGTCCGAAATATGACGAATCCGGTCATGCGCTTGAAGCTTCTGCTTTAGTCGAGATAGGCAACTGCGGTACTTCCGTATTCTGGGAAATACATAAAAACGGCAGACTGTATATTTACGGTACAGGCGAAATGTACAACTACGGCTTAACAAGTGAAACTGATGTTCCGCCGTGGTATCATAATTATACTGGCTTTGAGGGCAAAACTGTTTCCGGCATTGATATAAAAGAAATCATAATCGAACCGGGTGTTACAAGTATAGGAGCTTTCGCATTTACTCAATGCAACGCTTGCAGAAGCGTTACTCTGCCTGATACATTAACTAAAATTTCTGAGAAAGCGTTCTCATATTCCAAATCTATTTCAAGAATTGATCTTCCCGACTCTGTTGCTGAGATCGGAAACGAAGCTTTTATCGGCTGTTCTTCTCTTGAATATGTTGTAATGAGAAAAGCAGAAAAGATAGGTGCATACCTTTTCAAAGGCTGCTCAAGTCTGTTAGGCGTTGAGCTGCCAGAGGAGCTGACGGAAATTCCGCCGTATTTGTTTGCTGATTCAGGTCTGCGTTCATATACCTTTTCAGAAAAAATAGAATCAATCTCTTACTGCGCTTTTGAAAACTGCGATAATATACAATATATAAAAATTCCGTTGTCTATTAAGAAAATAGGCAAACGTGCCTTTACAAACTGCAAATCATTAAAGGTAGAATTTACCGGCGGTGATGATCCGCTTATTATTGAAAACGAAGCTTTTTACGGTTCAGCTCAGCCGGGTACCATTGTCTTTTCAAGAAATATGACAATAGGTGAAAGTGCTTTCAGCGAGTGTGCAGAGCTTACAGGTGTTAGCTTTACTAATGGTGAAATAAGTATATTGGGACGAGCTTTCAAAAATTGTCCCATGCTTTCAGATGTTATTTTTAACGAAAACGCTGTTGTGAGCTTTGACGGCGAATTCCCTTTCAATAAGTGTCCGATGTGGAAAAAGGTAACTATTCCTAAAACGATCGATCCTATACCCTCTAATGTATTTGCGGAATCGTCTCTTGAATCCATAAACATAGCCGACGGCATTACAACTATTAGTGAATATGCTTTTTGCTCGTCAGGAATTTCGTCTATCAGTATTCCCAACAGCGTAACTCAGATCAAAGAGGGAGCTTTTTCTAAATGTAATAATCTTTCACATATTGATCTGCCTGATAAACTGTCAACGATCAGCGAAGAATGCTTCTCAAAATGCAGCAGTCTGAAAAACATTACTTTGCCTGAATCAGTAACAACGATTGAAGATTTTGCTTTTTATTGCTGCAGCAAGCTTTATAATATAGCTCTCCCCTCAAAGCTTGAACAAATAGGCGAATTTGCATTTTCTCATTGCGGTAATGAAGAAGATTATCTTTTGTATGACATTACATTACCGAACAACCTTCAAGCAATCGGTTCAAATGCATTTTCTTACAGCGGACTTTACAGAATTACTATTCCAAAATCTTTAAAAGAATTAAAAAAGGAAGCATTTTATAGCTGCAAGTTTTTGAAATATGTACGTTTTGAACCGGGTTCGCGTATTGACTCTATCCGCAGCAGTTTGTTTGAAAACTGTACTAAACTGAAAGCTGTTGAAATACCTGTAAGCGTAAATAAAATATATCCATGCGCTTTTGACGGCTGCGATAGCTTCTCAGAAGTGTATTACAGCGGTACTAAGGATCAATGGAAAAGCATTGACATTTCTTATGAATACACTTATACGGAAGTTTATTATCCCCCTCAGTATTACGATAAAGACGGTCCGGAATATTATGATGTTACCGACTCTTGTAATCTTATACTTAAAGATGTAAGGAAAAATTACCAGAAGTATATTCCTGACAGTGTTTATTACAGTGCTTCTGCAAACAATATAAACATTTCTAAAGGTGAAGCACAATTGACTATCTCTGAGCTTCGCCCCGATACTCAGTATGCTGTATTCTATGTTTCAGACAAAACAATTGAGCTTACTGACAGAGATAATTTACTGTATATAGATCAATTGACCGCAAATGAAAACGGAGAGATCACTGTAAATGACTACAACTATCTTGACGCTCATATTGTTGCTGTCGGATTAAAGCCCGATAATACAAGCAATTCAGACACAGATACAGAAAATACGGATAGTACCGACTCCGAATCTGATACGGAAAATACAGATAGTACCGATACTGAATCTGATACGGAAAATACCGATAATACCGACTCGGAAGAATCTCCCGATAAGCCGCTGAAAAAGAAAGGCTTGCTCGGAGATGTAAACTGCGACGGCAAAATAACAGCTATGGACAGTCTTATATTACAAAGATACACCATTAACCTGACTTCTCTCAATGATATACAGCAATTGCTCGGTGACGTCAACAAAGACGGTAAGCTTACCGGTTCTGACTGTATGAACATTCTGAGATACTCAATTAATCTTAAAACCAACAGCTATGTCGGAGAAGAAATTGAATATTTTGTAAGCTAAAAAGATCAGGCAACACCGCACAAAGAAATTGACGAAAAAATACATACAGATTTTAAGATTAATTCGAGAAATCTTTATGCGGTGCTGCTCTGAAAGTATTGAGGTAATTTATGAAAGCAAAGATACTATTACTAATAATATTTCTTATTCCCGGAATCGTATTTGCTTTTCAGCTCCCAAAAAATTTAAGCGAAAAATAAGGCAGATGTACTCTTGAAGTACCGGCAGTTATCATTGCTGTAAAAGAAAGCCACGGCACCGAAAGCAACTCGGTTACATATGCGCCGTTTATCAGTTTAAGTTCAGAGGTGAGCAAATCACACGTACAACAAACTATTCCACAAGCTCTAAGCCAAATGTCGATGAAGAAGTTAAGCTTTTAGTTAATCCGGATAATTTAGACGAGTTTTTTGATTCGGTACGTGACGCAAAAACGATCAGAATATTCAGAATTATTGGTAGTGTTTTGATTGTAATGTCTGTTTTAATGTCATTCTTAGGAGCTGATCCACGAAGAATTAACCGAGCTTATTTATGAAATTACGCATTAAAAGGCTTCAAAACAGCATATCTTTTATGTATTGCCCTTGATCTATCGAAACTGCAAAGTTACGGTTTGGTATACTGATAAAGAATAGGAAGGTGAATTATGAGATCAAAAATAATAGTTTTCTCGTTAATTTTTATACCGGGAATAATATTAACATTTATTATTCCCTCTCAGTTAAGAAAGAACAACAGCAATTGTACAGTTGAAGTTTCTGCAACTATCGTTGATTATCTCAAAAACACAGACAACGGCGTTACTGAATTCACTCCTGTTTATGAATTTGAATATAACGGCGAGGTGCTTACACGAGTATCAAACAGCAATTCAAAAAACAGACCTAATAAAGGTCAAACAGTAAGTCTTTTTATAAATCCGGAAAACACAGGCGAATTCTTCGAGTATATTAATCATGATGATACTGTTCTTGCATTTCGCATTGTTGGTATTATTTCACTTATCATAGCTATTCTGACATTATTTGCAAAACCTGTAAGACCGACAAGAAGCATTGACGATCTGTCGATTTGACCTGAAAACCTGTGCAAGAATATGCACAGGTTATTTTTTGCTAATCATTATTGATTTTTTTTGTACAATATGTTATAATAGTAAAATACTACTTTTTCGAGGAGAGAATTGTTAATGGAAGAAAAAAGGAATTCTTTTTCCAGTTCTATCGGATTTGTCCTCGCTGCGGCAGGCAGTGCGGTAGGACTCGGAAACATCTGGCGTTTCCCCTATCTTGCAGCCAAAGACGGCGGAGGAATATTCTTATTTGTTTATCTGATCTTAGCTCTGACATTTGGTTTTACTTTGCTTGTTTCGGAAATATCTATCGGAAGAAAAACAAAACAAAGTGCGCTCACAGCTTACAGCAAGCTGAATGAAAAATTCAAATGGATCGGTGTTCTTGCTTGTTTAGTACCGTTTATGATACTGCCCTACTATTGTATCATTGGCGGATGGGTTCTCAAATACTTCGTTGCATTTGCCACGGGTGCCGGAACTTCTGCGTCACAAGACGGCTATTTCACAGGCTTTATTACAGATTATTTTCAGCCGATCATATTTGACATTATCTTTTTGGCAGTCGTTGCGTTTATTATCTATCAAGGTGTAAACAAGGGTATTGAGTCTATTTCAAAAATTCTTATGCCCGTACTTCTTGTTTTTGTTGTTGCTATCTCGATTTTTTCAATAACTATACACGGCAACGAAGGCAGAACAGGTTTAGACGGATTTAAAGTTTATGTTATTCCAAACTTTGCAGGAAAATCTGCCAAAGATATTTTTATTGTCGTGATGGACGCAATGGGACAGCTTTTTTACAGCATAAGCGTTGCTATGGGTATTATGATTACATACGGTTCTTATTTCAAGGATAAAGGAAATTTGATGAATTCTGTAAACCAGATAGAATTCTTTGATACACTTGTCGCTTTTCTTGCAGGTGTAATGATAATTCCTGCCGTTTATGTATTTATCGGAGAACAGGGAATGGAGAATTCAGGTCCGGGACTTATGTTTATTGCCCTGCCAAAGGTTTTTGCAGAAATGGGCTTTATCGGAAACATTATAGGAGCTGTTTTCTTCTTTATGGTTCTACTTGCAGCTTTAACAAGCGCTATCTCGGTATTGGAGGCTGTTGTTGCAAGCTTGATCGACGCTTTCGGCTGGTCAAGGAAGAAAGCAACTATTATCGAAAGTGTTATTGCACTTGTTATAGGTATTATAATCTGTCTTGGCTACAATTTACTGTACTTTGAATTAAAGCTTCCGAACGGTTCAACCGCACAGATACTTGATATTATGGACTACGTGAGCAATAATATCTTTATGCCGCTTGTTGCGATTGGTACCTGCATACTTATCGGCTGGGTAGTTAAACCGAAAACAATTATTGATGAAGCAACAAAGAATGGTGAAAAATTTGCCAGAAAAAAACTCTACATTGCAATGATAAAATTTATTGCTCCTGTATTGCTTTTCGTTCTTCTGCTCGGCTCTTTAGGAATTATAAAATAAAACTGCATATCATAAAAGCACCCCCGTTATTACAGAAATTCTGTTTGCGGGAGTGCTTTTTTCTTAGCAACTATTCTATTGTATAGTTATTGTATACACAAGTATCATTATCCGGTATGATTCGATAGTTTGTTTTCTCTGTATGTGAAATGCCGTTTAATATACCCTTTTCTTTTATTACCGTATATACATAAGGAGCCGTTATCTTTCCTATAAATTTCATTGTAGAGTAATCAAGCTGAGCTGTTGACGGTGCAGAGCTTATTAACGGTATAAGTGTATTTTTGCGGATAAATACAACAACCTCATCACATGGTATTTCAACGAAATAATGACCTTTTGTATAATCGGTAAATGTAAAGTCTGTTTCTGAGCGAAATCTTACCGCACACATATCTTCGGGTATATAGACATATCTTCCCAAAGCGTTAGGCTCATATACCGGTGCGATCATCATATTGTCACCAAAAATAAGCTGATCTTCAACGGCTTCTGCAAGCTTATCTCCCCTGTATACAAAAGCAAGAGGTTTAAATAACATATCGTCATTCTCGACAGCCTTCATAAACTCACTGTAAATATACGGTATGAGTGCATATCGTAATTTAAGTATGTTTCTGAATACCTCGGTGTTTTTGAATCTGTAATACTCCTGATCTCTCGTTCCTAAAGCAGAATGATTTCTCATTAATGGAGTAAAAATTCCCAGTGCAAGCCACCTTAACGCCAATTCTTCGGTACAGTTATCTCCGAAGCCTGTTAGATCAGCTCCGCTATATAGAAAGCCGCACATATTAAGCGACGGCAGCATTTGCAGATTCAGCTTTATATGTGACCACCACGACTGATTGTCACCCATCCAAATTCCGCTGTATCGGTGCATACCAATATACGACGCTCTCGAAAACAACAGTATATTCTTATCCGGCGCTATCTCTTTAAAAGCATTTGACGCCGAAGTCGTCATTTTATACCCATAAAGATTATGTACACGATCATGACAAACACTCTCTCCGTTGATGTTATGATACATAGCGCTGTAATCTTCACCGCTGTTAGAAAGTCCGAGAACCGTATCTTTCAGACCGAAAAAATCATATATACCTATGTTTTTGCCCTTATATGAAGATATTTTGCAAAGTGCTTTTTCAAGCCTGTTCTCTGAATAGAAGATCGCCGGCTCGTTCATATCGTTCCAGAAGCCGTCTATTCCCTTATCTATCAGATATTTATACTTCGATCCAAACCAAGCCGCTGCGCTGTCATTCAGAAAATCGGGAAAACATACCTTTCCGGGCCAAACGGCTGCAACAAAATCTTTTCCTTTATCATCTTTGCAGAAGTAACCCTTTTCTTTTCCTTCATCATATATGGTGTATCCGTCCTCTATCTTAACGCCTGCGTCTATTATGGGTACAAGATGTATATTCTGCTGTACTGCTTCTTTTACAAAGCTGTCAAATTCAGGAAAGCGTTCCTCGCTTACTGTAAAGTCTTTAAAGCTTTCCATATAGTCAATGTCAAGATAAACAGCGTCTATGGGGAAATCGTTATCCCTGTACCCGTCAATAACCGACTGAACGTCTTTTGATGTATAGTAGCTCCAGCGGCTTTGCTGAAATCCAAAAGACCAAAAAGGCGCTGTATAACTCTTGCCGATAAGCTTTCTGAAAGCTTTTACAATATCATACGGTGTATCTCCGAATATGATATACAAGTCATAATCGGGAGAACCTACTGTTACACTAATAGTATCTATATCGGTATAACCTATATCAAAAACAACCTTGTCGGGATAATCCGTAAAAAGTCCGAACACGTTTTCACCGTCTACTATTATAAACGGATGTGCCCCGTATAAAGAACGCTTAGTTTCTGTGTGCAGCGGATCATCATTACAATAGCTCTCATATATCCAGCCTCGTTTATTTATGCCTCTTACAGCTTCGCCCAATCCGTATATTTTATCATTCCTGCCCATTTTATATTCTATGGTTTTCTTGTTTTCGCTTATCTGAATATAATCAGGTTCACCTGTGCTAAGAGCTATTTCATAAGTTACAGCGTTAGTTTGTATTGGTTTACCAAATCTGTACTTCTTTATACTATCATACATAAAAATCATCTCCTGTCATAATATTATGTTATTATTATATAACACATTGTAAAAAGTTGCAATAATCAAGCACATTTTTATTCTTTGATTATACGTTGAAAAAATACTGAATATATGGTAAAATAATATGAAAACAAAAAAAGGAGAAATATAATGGCTGATTTTGAAATAAAGAAAAAATGCGGTTGTGCAAGACGTGCTGAGTTTACAACTGTACACGGTGTTATACAGACGCCTGCATTTATGAATGTTGCCACCTGCGGCGCAATTAAAGGCGCTGTATCTGCATTAGATCTGAAAGAAATAAAATGTCAAGTACAACTGTGCAATACTTATCACCTGCACTTGCGTCCGGGAGATGAAAATGTCAAGAAGCTTGGCGGACTGCATAAATTCACTCGCTGGAACGGTCCTATTCTTACCGACAGCGGCGGATTTCAGGTTTTTTCGCTTGCCAAACTCAGAAATATCAAAGAAGAAGGCGTAACGTTTGCCTCTCATATAGACGGGCATAAAATATTTATGGGACCTGAAGAAAGTATGCGTATTCAGTCAAATCTTGGTTCAACTATCGCTATGGCTTTTGACGAATGTATTGAAAATCCTGCTGAGTACAACTATACGAAAAAAAGCTGTGACCGCACATACAGATGGCTTGTGCGCTGCAAAAACGAAATGGAGCTGCTTAACAAAAAAGATGATACCATAAATAAGGAACAGCTTCTTTTTGGTATTAATCAAGGCAGCACTTACAATGATCTCAGAATTGACCATATGAAAAGGATCGCTGAGCTTGATTTGCCGGGTTATGCGATAGGCGGTCTTGCCGTAGGTGAAAGCACAGAAGAAATGTACAGCATTATTGAAACCGTCGAGCCGTTTATGCCTGAGAACAAGCCCCGTTATTTAATGGGTGTGGGTACGCCTGCAAATATTCTGGAAGCCGTGAAACGTGGCATTGATATTTTCGATTGTGTTATGCCCTCACGAAATGCAAGGCACGCACACGTTTTTACAAGCGAAGGATGCAGAAATATGTTTAACGCAAAATACGCTCTTGATGAATCGCCTATTGATTCTCAATGCGGTTGTCCTGTATGCAGGAATTTCAACAGGGCTTATATCAGACATTTATTTAAAAGCGGTGAAATGCTTGCAATGCGTCTTGCCGTTATGCATAACCTGTATTTCTACAACGATTTAATGCAGAAGATAAGAGATGCACTCGATAACGATAACTTTGAGCAATTCTATAATGATAATATAGAAAACCTCGGTAAGAGAATTTAAACTCAAAATGTGGTTGCATTATTTTACAGATAATGTTATAATATTGGTTGAATAAAAAATGAAAGGGTGTTACATAATAATGGATCAAAGCACTGGACAAATGATTCAGCTTATTTCAACAACTGTTATTATTGTTGTTGCTTTCTACTTTTTGCTTATCAGACCTCAATCGAAACAGAAAAAAGAAGAGGAACAGATGAGAAAAAACCTTGAAATCGGTGATGAAATTGTTACAATAGGCGGTATTGTAGGCAGAGTTGTAAACATTAACGATGATACCGATACAATGGTTATCGAAACAGGCGCTGACAGAACAAAGATCAAACTCAAAAAATGGGCTTTGTCTTCTGTAAATAATGAAAAATCAACTGCAAAGAATAGTGAAGAAAAGAAAAAATAATATTATCCGGTAAACTATTGGGCATTTCCGGAAATCACGTTTACAACAAAATGAATACGGCGTGATTTTCTGAAATGCCCATGAATCTGTTTGACAACAGTTCTTATTAGCTATATAATTATAATAACATTATGTAAAAAGGAGAGGTTTTTGATGAGTAACAATATCACTATTATGGATCATCCGCTGCTTGCTCACAAGATAACTATTCTAAGAAAAAAACAAACAGGAACAAACGAGTTCCGCAAGCTTGTAGAAGAAATAGCTATGCTAATGGGATATGAGGCAATGCGTGATCTGCCTACCGCTGACATTGAGATCGAAACTCCGATCGAGAAATGCAAATCACCCGAAATTGCAGGTAAAAAGCTTGCCGTTGTACCTGTACTCCGTGCAGGCCTCGGAATGGTAAACGGTATTCTCTCACTTGTGCCTACTGCTAAAGTAGGTCATATCGGATTATACCGTGATGAAAAAACACACGAACCGCACGAGTATTACTGCAAGCTGCCTCAATCAATTAACGAGAGAGATATTATAATTCTTGATCCTATGCTTGCAACTGGAGGTTCTGCTTCTGCTGCAGTCGATTTCGTAAAAAAACACGGCGGCGAAAGCATTAAATTTCTCTGTATCATCGCTGCACCTGAGGGACTTAAACGTTTATCAGAAGCTCACCCGGATATTCAGATATATGTTGGTCAGTTAGACCGTTGTCTTAACGAAAATGCTTACATTTGTCCGGGCTTGGGAGATGCCGGCGACAGAATATTCGGTACAAAGTAATACTTTTCTCAACAAGCAAAACACCGCACACATTGTTGTACGGTGTTTTTTTAACAAAAAACTCCTGTCCGTAATAATACAGACAGGAGTAAAGGGCATCTCTAAAAACCTGCCGTCGTTCAGATGTGCCGTAGATTTAGTCGGCAGACGGCATTTTAAAATCGCCGGCATACTGACGTATGTCAAGATTTTTTGTGCAATATGACGGCTGAAGATACGGTGCAGATGGGCAGCGTGAGGTTTTTAGAGGTGCCCTAAAGGCAACACCGCACAAAGACCGCCTGACGGCTTTGTGCCAAATCTGCTTGATCTTTTTCCAGCATAGTACACAAAACTCCCTTGAAATACGTCAGTATTACTGCGATCGTTTTATGCACTCTGCCGAAAAAATCCACTGCGTATCTTCGACATAATCTCTGTGCAGTATTGCCTAAAATTTCAGAAATACAATTAACCCATAAAGCTCATTTTGATTTTCTGAATAAGGTCATATGCTCCGTTCAAGAATAGATTTGCTTTAACTGTATTAAGCTTGTTGCTCTTAAAGCTATACTTAACATCAAAGAACATACTGATTACCACCGGCCAAATAAGTGTGCTTGCACTTAACACAAGCATTGCTGCAGGTATGATAACAGGCATTGTAAACACCGTATTGTTATTGTAGGAAACCTCAATATGGTTGTTAAAACCAAAGTCCATGATCTTTTTAAATACGCTCTCAGCCTTTTTGCAGTACTCTCCGATTTTCTCGCCGTTAATACTGCCATAGCATTTATTCTCGTTAAATGCAGGCTGCTCAAAGGGCTGTTGTGCATAGTTGTTGTTTTGTGGGTTTTCCTGCGGCTGTCCGTTCGGAATATTTGCAGTAAATGCTGCGTTCTCCTCAGGCTGCTTCTTTGCAGAATATGTTTTTTCAACATAGATCATTGCGTCAAGCAAATCGTTGTTGTTCTTCTCCAAAGCCTCTTTAGCCTGCTCCTCTGTTATACCTGTTCTGCTAACGATCTTCTCTACCATTTCTTCATTTGTCATAATAACTCACCTTCCAAAAATTTCATATACGTCCCGTTTATTTCTTTGCTTCATCAAAGCCTGTTTTGAAGTCATCTTTTATTTTCTCAGTTGCGTCTGTTGCCTTCTTAACAGCGTCGTTTACAGTATCGTTAAGACTCAGATTCTCTATGTTCTTACCCTCAAAGGAGATTCTCAATCCGGAGAACAAACCGATAATTGTTAATATGAATACTGCCGGAAAGATCGGAACACTTGCAAGAAGTGCGATTATAAAGATGAATACCGGAAGCTGTACAAGAACCTCACCGTCTTTTTTGCGGATAACAAACGAATTGTCAAAGCCGTTGCCGATGATTTTTTCTGCTTTTCCGCATGCTCTGCCAAGTGATTCGCTCACTGATTTTCCGGGATCATACGGCGGTACACCGTTCGGAGGAACCACTCTGAATTGAGGACCGTTGGGACCTTTGCCGCGAGGCGGTGCATTAAATCCGTTCGGTCTTGGTCCGAACTGCGGACCATGCGGCGGCATAGGTGCGCCATGCGGAGGAAAGGGTGCTCCGTGAGGCGGCATTGGCGGCTGACCAAACTGACCGTTTATCGGATTCATTTGACTTCCGGGATAGTTAAAACCATTGTTGCCTGCGTTCGGTATCGATGCATTGTTGTTTCTTTCCAGATAGATCAATGCGTCGAGCATATCCCAATTAGATTTTTCAAGTGCTTCTTTTGCCTGTTCCAGACTTACATGAGCCTTATCGCTCAACGATTCTACCATTTCATAGCTTTTCATTTTTTATACCTCCTGTATTACAGCCTTAGTTTTTACCATATTCTTTTTGAAGCTTCAATTTTTCCGTTTCGATGGTTTGTCTTTTGCTGTGACTATATGATACCCCATTATTATTAAACTAAAATGTATTGTAAATTAGAAATTGATTAGAATGAAGTTAATACTGATTAATTTTAAATTTTTAAAGTCTGCTGCTAATATTATTCAAAAAAATCATTGAAAAAAATTTTGATACATTATATAATATTACTTGTGATAACGAACTTATTATTTTACAGTAACGTTAATAAATCTCATTTAAAGGTGAATAATATGAAAAAGAATTTTATTTTTGCTGTGGTATTAGCTGCAATATCCTTAGGACTTATTATTACTGCTATCGTTTTTAATGTTCTCGACAAAAAAGAATTATGTATGTATTTCGGTATGGGCGCAAGCGGTGCGGCTTTTATTTCTGTTTTGTTCGGCATTAATAGTTGGAAAGAAAAATAATGGAGCATACTTATGAAATCAATTAAAAGTATAATTGAGAACACTGTGTCCATTTCAATGTTCAATAAAGGTCTTGCAGGCAAAATATTCGATGAGGTCAAAATATCCGGTGCAAAGGTCGTTATGAAAAACAATTCCGCTGAATGTGTTCTTCTTTCTCCTAACGAATATGTAAATCTTATCGACAGACTAAACACAATGCGTGCTGTTTCTGTTGCCTGTGAACGCCTTGCTAATATTAAACCTTCTCATCTCCTTACAGAAGATGATATCTTTAAACAAACCGCATTTACCACAGAGTTTGAAATACCGCCGAGTGGAGTTGATTTTGAATGAATTTATTGGTAAGATTCTTACCTGAATTTGCAGAGGATATCAAATCCTTTTCTCCTCATGATCGTTCTATCATTAAAGCCGCTGTAACTAAGCTGATCGATTCGCCGTTCGATAATGAGCAAAGCAGGTACGGTAAACTTGCCTTCAGCACCTCTAACGGTTCGATATATACCGCAAAGGTGTTTTTTACCGATATAAGAATTGTCTATAAAATTATGCATGCGAAGGATAAAACTCTGATGATCTTTGCGGCTGTTACTTCAGACACGAATTCATTATCCTGAATACACCAAAAAAGGAGAATTTTTATGGACGATACTCTTTCATTAGCGCAAATTATTTCCGTACTGATAGTTTCAGTCATTTCATTAGCTTTTTATATTGCTGTTTGTCACAAAATGTCAGATGCGATCAAGGAAAAAGGATATGTAATACAATTTGTTGGAATAAAATGCTTTGTATTAGGTCCTGTTTACTTTGCTTATCTTGCATGTCACCCCGACTTAAACGCTCGTAACAATGCCGAGAAGGCTCTCAACATTTTGTGTGCAAATCCTTCAGAAAAAGAAAAACCGCTTTTAACGCTTGAAAAAAGCTATGACAACGAAACGGAGGTATCATCAAATGACAAATGATATTTCTGTATACAGCGGTATTTCCTTCCTTTTTTTCGGTATAGTATTATTGATCGTTTTCATAGTTTTATGCTCAAAAGCCGACAAACTAACAAAAGCTAAAGGTTACGAAAAAAAATTTGTTGGATTTAAGTGCTTTATTTTAGGTCTGCCCTACTTCATTTATCTGGCAGCGCTTCCTGATCTTGTACTTATCAAAAAGCAAAAAAATATAACTGCTCTGGTTTCAGGTCATTTGCCTGATGAACTCGATCTCACAGACAATACGCCGCCTGTTGCTTCATTTCACAAAACTTCTCCGGCATTTATTGCTGTTTTCGTTGCCGCTGCAATTGCTTTGACAGGCTCCGGAATTTATGATGGAAAAAGATACATACAAAAGCGCAACGAGATAAACGAGCTCAAAGAAAAGCTTTGCAGTCAGGAATGGGTGTATACTGAAAGAGTCGAGAATTCCGATTCAGTATACGGTCTGGGACTTCACTTTGACGATAAAATATGCACATATACTTTCTACTCAGGTACTTCTCTTGTTGATGATGATATTATCGCAAAATACAACTACGAGGTCATTGACGGCGAGACAGTTGTTTTTTCCGAGAATGGGTACAAGATTGAAAGTACGATCCAATTTTCAGAGAATAATGATTATATGTATATTAGCCCTTCTATCACAGATTCTGATGACTTAAAGATCTGGTTAAGCCTTTCTTACTTACAAGCCGCTTATCCGTCATTAGGTAAAATATTTGACTAATACTGTTGTATAATCTGCCGGTCTTTTCGGTATGCTATCAGTATAAAAAAACGCACCTTTCCTTTTACGATAAGGTGCGTATTTTTTTATACTTCTTTTAGCTGCATTTCTTTCAGCTGTTTTGTAAGCTTTATAGATTCCTTATACTTTTGCAGCATTATCATAGCTTTTGTGATAACGTATATTATGAATACAGATATTCCAACCAACACTCTGAATAACATTATACTAACATTTTCTGGCGGTTCTATCATAAACAATACTATTGCTTCTATCATAACCAGTTGGATAAAATGTCGAATGATATATTCCTGTACAGACGGTTCATCTTTATAGTATGTCACAAAAGACGGCAGTACACACAATCCGGCAAGAATAAAAGGTCCTCTGAATTGACTGTAATATACAGGCTCATTCGGGGAAAATATTACGCCGAGTACCATACTGACAGCAAAAATAAGACTTACCAACAAAAAATATATTTGCAGCTGCATTAAAAAATACCTTTTAAATGTCATAACCCTATTCTCCCTTCAAAGCTTTTTTCAGATCAGGAACATATTTTCTTGTAATTACTATCTGTTCTCCAGAAAACAATTCGGCTGTAAACCTGCTGTTTAAGGCAGGTTTAATTGAGTCTATCTTCATCAGGTTTACAACCGTTGATTTTGATATTCTGAGAAAGCGCTTGCTTTTCAGCAGTTCTTCAAGCTCATAGAGCTTATACTTCGTTTCGTATACATTATCTTTCGTATATAGAAACACCTTGTTTTCTACCGATTCTATGTAGAAAATATCCGATAATGCGATCTCATACATATTATCATCAGATACACCCGTAAGCTGTCCTTGCCTTGATTTTACAAAGGCAAGGATCTCGTTTACTTCATCGCTTACAGAGTAACAGTGTATCTCAACCATTTCGGGTTTATTTCGTTCGATTTTCGTTACTTTTGTTTTCATTTTATCAATACAAATCCTTCAGATTAAGAGTACCCTCGTTTTTCAGATAGTAGTTGAACCAATCAAGAACTATACTATTCACCTGAGTCATCATTTCTGCTGTATCAACATCACCATGACCGAGCATTTCACCGAGTACAGGAGAGAAAAGCGGCAGATCGGTAAAATCCATATGTTCTGCATTGTCAAAACGAATCGTTCTGCCCTCTTTAGCATTACTTATCACATATTGGTTTACATACTGATAACCGGTTTCATCTCTATAAGCCTGTCTGCCCACATAGTCAACCTCTTTTGTAAAGTCAAGAATGGGTACAGGACACGGTTGTTGAACGAGTAAAGAAATTGTGAATAATTAAAGTTTTTTGTCAAACTTTTTTTCAAAAAAGTTTGCGGGGTTCTAAGGGGCAGCGAGTCTCGCCTGCCGGCTCGGTCGGTGCTTCTGCTTCGCAGAGTTCT
>JAFPLH010000086.1 GCA_017402845.1 Clostridia bacterium | reverse complement strand
CCGGCTATTTTCTTACCGAGGTAATTCAGAATGCTGTTTACTACATCGAGGTGATCGAGTACATCTGTAAGCTCCTCACGGAGCATAAGGCTGTCGGAATCGCTGCCGCAGTCCAAATCATACAAGTCGTTGTGGTAATCAAAACCCGATCGTTTCAATATCGTGGAGATTTGCTTGTTGAGATCAGAAACTGTGTTGTATAATTGCTGTATGTTCATTTTCTACCCCTTCTTTCATATTATTTCGAAATATAACAATCATACTTGTAATTATCTTTCAAAATCGAACTCATAATCTATGTAGATAACAAACGTGCCTTTTTCGCTTGTTATAACAGGCTCTACAAAGAAAAATACTGATTTTGCGTGTTTCATATTGCCCTGTGCCACAAGATCACGAACAGCGTCCTCATAAGCTTGCTGTAATTCAAACTGTGACGAATAGCGTGTTGTATCGAGCTTATAATAAGCCCCCGACTTGTAACATAGTGTATTCTTTTCATACATACCGTGATTACGGGCAAAGTCTGTTATGGTTTTTGTTACTTCGGCAGAGTCAAACAGCGACTCGGATATTTCCTCTTCCGGTGTATCTTCGCTTTCCGCAAGTTCCGATCTTGTTGTACAGCCTGTCAAAGATACAGCAGCAACAACCAACAGACAAAAAAATCTTATAATCTTTTTCATAAGTCCTCCTAATGTTAAAGAGTGAAAACAAATAAGCGTAAAAAAAGCATTGCGGCAATAATACAAGCAATGCTGATTACCAATAATTTAATTTTCTTTCTTTTAGTATTTGCTTTTTTTGATATTCGACAAAGTACCATTGCACTTATAATTGAAAAAAAGCAAAGTACAGAACAAAGAATGCTCAAAATGCTCACTTATTTTCCTCCTAACGGTACATTCATATCTTTTGATATAGCTTCTAAAAGTAATTTGCAGTCTATATTACAAGCGTTAGATACTTTTACTACAAGCTCGCAAGTCGGTTTTGTTATTCCCAACTCGTAATATGAATACGTTGATCGTGGAATGCCTATTTTTTTGGCTAATTCTTTCTGTGTCATACTATGACAAGATTTTCGTGCGTTTTTTAACGCTTTTGAAAAGTTGCTTTCGCCGTCCATTATTACACCTCCTATACTACTAAATCTAACCGTGTCGAAACACCGTCATCGCAGAATTTTCTGGCGATAGAACAAATAAATATGATCATTTTCATTTCGGTTCACTTTCCGTATTAATTCCCGATACTTTTGCTCGCCGCTTTAAGTATTGCAATATTTCGTCTCGGATTTGCTCGGCTGTGTAATTTCGGGGGAAGTATTGCTTTGCTGTTTCAAAGGATATTTTGATTTGTTCATTTTTTGGCGGTTTATTCTTTAAAACGGCTACTATTGTTTCTCTGTTTAGATTATTAATTCCTGCCAGTCCTCTCAGCTCTTCCGACTGCTTTTCTGTCGGGAATATCTCCTCATACGATATATAATCGTAAAGAAGTTCTTGCTGATCGTGGTTCAAGTACGATAGTATAACGGCGGCTCTGAGTTTGAGCGTACCCCCGTCAACATAGTCTCTCAAAGGTTCGATAAGTGCTGTAAGTCTGATGTAGCGTCTTATCTGCTCTCGGCTTTCGCCTACTTCATTAGCAAGAATAGCACTTGATTTTCCCTGTCCGGATTCTTTTATGCGTTTGATCGCCTCTAACCGCATTTTATATGAAAAGGCTTTTTCGCTTGGTAAAATCGTTGTTCGCTGTAAATTACTGTCAACCATATAAACGGTTGCCTCATCATCGGTAAGATCAACAAGGCGGCAGCGTAAAGTTTTTAAACCGGCAATCTCGCAAGCTCTCTTGCGTCTGTGTCCGCTGATCAGCTCGTACTTGCCGTCTGAGGATTCACGCACTATTGCAGGATTGATAACTCCGTTAAGTTTTACCGATTCTGCAAGTTCATTCATATCATCATCATCGATGATCTTAAACGGGTGATCTCTGAACGGTACAATATCTGATAACGGAATTTCAATTGTATCATCATCTGATGTTGTACCAAACATCTTATCAAATGACTTTAAAGGAAAATCAACCATAGTTACACGTCCTTTTTCATTATAATAAACTCATCGGTAAAAGCTTGATAAGCTTGTGCAACCTTGCTTGAACGGGAGTGGCGGTATATGCTTTTACCTGTCATTGCTGTTTCTTGTGCCTTAACGCTGATCGGAATTTCTGTTGTAAATATTTTTATTTTCTCGCCGTAAGTATTCCGTATAAGTTCCGATACATCTTTGGCAAGCTTTGTTCGGCTGTCCACCATTGTTATCAGTATGCCCTCGATCACAAGTTTTCTGTTTATTCTTTTCCGTATCCTTGCGATTGTCCCCATAAGCAGCTCCAGTCCCTTAACGGAAAGATAGTTTGCTTGCGTTGGTATAATAACGCTGTCGGCGGCTGCAAGAGCATTGATCGTGAGCATACCAAGGGAGGGAGTACAGTCTATAATAATGTAATCATAATTATCTTTTTGCATTTCAACATATTGAGCAAGGATTTGTTCACGCTGCATTGTGTTTACAAGCTCAACTTCAATACCGGAGAGAAGAACATTACCCGGCATTAGGTCGATGTTTTCAGCGGTAGTAATAATTCCTTTTATTTTCTCAAGATCAATATCTTTGACAATATTTGTCATAACATTTGCGAGAGAATAATCAAGTTCATCGGGGTTTGCAATTCCACAACAAAGAGTAAGACTGCCTTGCGGATCAGCGTCAATCAGAAGCACACGCTTGTTTTTTTCTGTAAGTCCTGCTGCAAGACTGATTGCAGTTGTCGTTTTTCCGACACCGCCTTTTTGATTTGCAATTGCAATTGTTTTTGCTGTATTCATTTAATATCTCCTTTTGGGTAATAAAAAAGGTACACCGCCGGTGTACCATAGATAGAGTGATTAAAAAATAAGATCGTTCTCCAAATACTCATTAAAATTCGTTATGTCAAGCGTTTTAAATTGCTCGTCCAAATGGGTGTATATGTCAAGTGTAATTTGTACGCTTGAGTGTCCCAGCAGTTTGCTTGCGGTCAAAACATCTACACCGGACAAGTAAAGAAGTGTAGCGTATGTGTGCCGGAGCTGATGGGGATTAATATCAAGGAGTTTCGGATAACCTCTCGGATCAAATTTACTGCCCGGCTGATCTGCGTAATGCCAATTAAGCTCATTCATATATGACTGCCAAGCAGATTTCCACGAAGAGGGAGTATGTACTGTACCGTTTGTCTTTGGGAAAACTAACGGGTATCTTGCCTGTGTTTTCTTTTCTCGTAAGTATTCGCATAGATTATTTGGAATCGTTACGAAACGTGCTTTCCCATTTTTCGTACCCTCTTGCACTTCATAAAGATTGCTTGCAACTCTCACGGCTCTTTGATGTATATAGAGTTTTTTTTCGTTTAGATCAATATCTTTCCATTCCAAACCAAGTGCTTCACTTGTCCGTAAACCTGTCAACATCATTAGTAACGCAGTTGCTTGACATTTATGTGGAATTTGTAGTATAATTAATTGCTCGCTTTTATTAATCGCTGTAACAACTTTTTTAGGAGCATTCTTTGGAATTGCTTTTCCGGAGTTCTTTGCAGGATTTTTAAAGCAGTAATCATTATCAATACTAAATTCAAATATTCTATTGGTTGTATGAACCAATTTTTCTAAAGACGATTTTGACGATGGTCTATTTGTGTGTGGGTTGTTTGCTGCAAGCGTAAGAACGATGTTGTTTATGTCTGTCGGCTTGATCTCGGATAGACGAAGATCACCGATATACATATTAAGATAATCGACTTCACTTTGCAGAACTTTTCTGTATGGATAAGTCAATCCAACAGTTTGCGTGTCATACCATTCTTTGGCTGCCGATCTAAAAAGAGGGGACTGCATTAACTAAAACCTCCTAAGTTTTATAGTTTGCTAAACTATTACAAATTATACACTCATTGTTACGAACCTGCAACTACTTTTTTTGTAATCAGCAGGTCGGGGGTTCGAGTCCGTCCACCAGCTCTTTATTATGCCTGCTTGCAATAAGCTTGCGGCTGTAACGTGCGGCGAGGTACTTTTGGTATTAATTAGAGTATGTTAAAAATATTGCTTATGAATACAAAAAAGTATAAACGCACGCAATTTAATAAGGGAGAGTTCCAGAGCGGCCAAATGGGGCAGACTGTAAATCTGTTGTCACTGACTTCGGTGGTTCGAATCCACCCTCTCCCACCAATTAAACCTCGCTCGATGTGAGGTTTTTTTATTTATACTTATATATTATATAGCTATCCCCCAACTGAGTTATTACAACTCTTGTCGGGGGATTTTTTTCACCTAAAGCAGCGATTTGTACAACGATCATTATGCAGGTTAGTTTCCTGTTTCTATACTTATTTCATTGAATTTCTTCAAAAGCTCATCAACGCTGCATTTTTTCTTTTCGTCGTCTTTGATATCTACAATACACTTTCCCTCGTGCATCATAATAAGCCTTGTGCCGTATTCAACCGCAAACCGCAAATTATGAGTCACCATTAAAGTAGTAATATTATTCTTCTTTATAAACTTATCCGTTAAATGCATTACCATTTCCGACGATTTCGGATCAAGTGCCGCTGTATGCTCGTCGAGTACAAGAAAATCAATATCTGTCATATTCGCAATAACAAGTGCAAGTGCTTGTCTTTGTCCGCCGCTCAAACTGCCTACCGGTACATTCATTCTGTTTTCAAGCCCCAAACCACATTCCTCTACAAGACTGCGGTAATAATCGACTCTTTTTTTATTAACTCCTGCTCTTAGTCCGAAATACTTGTTTTTGTTATCTGCAAGCGACATATTTTCTATTATGCTCAGATTAGGACAAGTGCCTATTTTCGGTTCTTGAAACACTCTGCCCATATACTTTGAGCGCTTATACTCAGAAAGCTTTGTAATATCTTTATCGGCAAAATATATCTTTCCGGAATCCGGCGCTAAAGATCCGCATACCATATTCAGCATAGTTGTTTTTCCGCTTCCGTTTGAACCTATTACAGATACAAATTCTCCTTTGCTTATGTTCAAATTAAAATCTTCAAACAATCTGCACTCGTCAACTGTCCCCGCATTAAAGGTCTTATTGATATTTTCAAGCCTTAGCATTTTTATTACCGCCTTTCAGCTTCACCTTTTCGCTGATAACAAGCGCAGCAACAAACAGCACAACCATTAAAAGCTTGTTGTAATCTGAGGGTAATCCCAAAGATACAGCGATCTGCAAGCAAGCTTTATAAATAATAGTACCGAATATTACCATTGTCGTATGCTGCATAAATTTCACCTTACCGAAAAGTGTAAGTCCTATAATAACGCTTGATAATCCAAATACGACCATACCGGTGCCCATTGTAGTATTGGCAGTTTCGTTAGCCTGCGCTATAACAGCACCTGAAAGCGCTGCCAACGCATTACCGAGAGCAAGTCCAAGTATTTTCATTTTGCCGGGATCCTTTGCAAGCATTACAACATACTGTTCGTTTGCCCCCGTTGCCCTTAACAGCATACCATTTTTTGTTTTTAAGTAAAGGTCAATTGCGATCTTCATCAATACCACGATAACCGCAAGCATTATGAGCTTTCGTATCGTAAGAGTACCAACAGACTGCGGAATAAGCTGTGCAAGCTTTCCGGTGAATATGGTATCTTCTCCGAATATAGATACTATTGACTGTCCGTTTGTACCCGCCTTTGCTATTATCAGATTTATCGACAGCAGCGAGGTAAATACAAGTATACCACATAGCAAAGGACGAATTTTTAGTACAACGTGAAGCAGTCCGGTAATACAGCCTGCCGCCGCACCTGCGGCAAATGCGACAACAAGACTAAGCCACGGATTCCACCCGTGAAGTATGAGTACAGCCGACAGTACAGCGCCCAGCGGCATTGTACCGTCAACACTCAGATCGGGAAAGTCAAGTATACTATACGTGAGGTACACTCCCATTGCAAGAATAGCATACTTTGCACCCTCCTCAAGGATTATCTTAATAATACCTAAAGTTTCCATAATTATTTATCACTCTGCTGTTGTTACCTTTTCAGCGTCTGCGTAAGCTTCGGGAATTTCCAAACCAAGCTGCGCAGCAACATCAGTATTAAATACAGGCGTGCTTATCTCCACTGCAAGAACCGGAAGCTCAGCAGCGTTTGCACCGTCAAGGATTTTTAAAGCAAGACCGCCTGTGAGCTTGCCCAAAGAAACATAATCTATTGACGCAGCAGCTAAGCAGCCTTTTTTGACCTGCTCGATCTCAGAACCGTATACGGGAATATTTGCGGCCTTAGCCTGTTCAAGGAGAACAGCCATATTGTCAACTACATTGTTATCTGTAAGATTTGTAACAGCTTCAACCTCAGGAATAAGTGCAGCGGCAGCAGCAGGAAGATCGGCAGCTTCGTTGATACCTTGATCTACAAGCTCTATTCCCTGTTTCTTACATTCTTCTTTAAGTGCAGCAAGCTGTGAAAGAGAGTTAGGCTCTGTTGTTGTGTAAATAACACCCAGCTTTGTAAGCTCCGGCTGTACAGCCTTAATAATATTGACCTGTGAGGGAATATCAAAAACATCGGAAGTACCCGTGCAGTTATGTCCCGGAGCTTCAATAGAATCAACAAGCTTTGCAGCGACCGGATCAGATACAGCGCAAAATACTACGGGAATATCCGCTGACGCATTTCTTACAGCAGAATAAGCAGCAGTTGCGGCAGGCGTTGCTATTGCTATGATGAGATCGTACTCACCTGTTGAAGCCATACGTGCAGCATAACCTTGACAATCATCAACAGGAGAAGCCGTTGAGCCTATTTGCACATCATAATTGATCCTATTCTCGTCAAGAGCTTTCTTAATACCTGTGCAGCAATTATCAAGCGACGAATGAGGCATAAACTGAATTATACCTACCTTGAACTCTTTCGGAGCATCTGCCGTTGCAGCGTCTGCGACTGTATTATTGCCCTTATCGTCGGGCTGTGCAACAGTTTCGCCGCAGCCTGATAAAACTACGGATAATGTCATAATCATACACATAATAAATGCTAATACTTTAATAGACTTTTTCATTTTTCTTACCTCTTTTTTATATTTAATACAGAAGAATCATCTCGGCGCCATGAAATGACTTTCCATAATTTACAAAAAAATAGAACCTGCCCCAGACAATATGGGACAGGCAATTATCCTGCGGTACCACCCAAATTCGCATAATGCGCACTCATTAACGTACATAATAATACGTCTGTAATATAACGGTTACTCCCGTCTTACCTACCAAACAAAAAAGTTCTTCAGCTCGCCCTCAAAAGTCCATTCACACAAACATCTGATGCCGAATTCACACCAACATCGGCTCTCTGTAAACGTCTTGTTTATGATACTACTCTTTCTCACAGGTTTAATGGGTATGAAATTTTATAATTGAAGTTTATCACAGCTTGAAGTAAATGTCAAGCACTTTTTTAAAAAATAAAAGGCGATGCATTGCACCGCCTTATTTTTGTAAAGTATAAGTAAGATTAAATTACTTGATCTCGACCTCAGCCTTAACTTCTTCGAGCTTAGCCTTCATAGCCTCAGCGTCGTCCTTAGAAACAGCTTCTTTAAGCGGCTTCGGAGCGCCGTCTACGAGAGCCTTAGCCTCTTTCAAGCCAAGACCTGTGATCTCACGAACAACCTTGATAACCTTGATCTTCTCAGGACCAGCAGCCTTAAGGATAACGTCAAACTCTGTCTTCTCCTCAACAGCAGCAGCAGCCTCAGTAGGAGCAGCAACAGCAACAGCTGCAGCAGCAGAAACGCCGAACTCTTCCTCAATTGCGTGTACAAGCTCAGACAACTCAAGAACTGTGAGAGTCTTTACTTCTTCTATAATAGCAGTAATCTTTTCAGATGCCATGGTAAATTACCTCCAAATATATTTTTTTATTTTATTGTTTATACAAAGGCGTGGTATAAATTAAGCCTCTGCGCCTGCCTCAGGAGCAGCTTCTGCACCTGCAGCCTTTTTAGCGAGTGATTCTTCAACTCCGCCGTTATCAACAATAGCCTGCAATGCACGAGCAAGGCTTGCGATAGGTGCGTTGAATGCGTTGCAAACTGTTGCAAGGAGTATCTCTCTGCTGGGCAGCTTTGCAAGGCTTGAAATTGTATCAAGACTGATAACAGCTCCGTCAAGGTAACCGCTCTTGATCTTGAAATCTTTGTTTTTGTCTGCAAATTTTGAAAGAATTCTGGCAGCAGCTACGTGATCTTCTGCGCTTGTTGCAAGAGCTGTTGTACCCTCTAATACAGCGTTGAGATCGCTCAAGCCTGCGTTATCAGCAGCACGTGAAAGCAATGTGTTCTTAACAACTGTATACTGAACGCCTGCCTCACGGAGATCCTTTCTAAGCTTTGTATCATCGGCAACATTAATACCCTTATAGCTTACAACAACACCTGCTACGGAGTTCTGCAAACGATCTGTAAGAGCAGAAACAACTGCCTTCTTTTCTTCAAGAACCTTCTGACTTGGCAAATGAATTCACCTCCGAATATTTATACAAAAATAACAGCCTTTCCCGCAGATGCAAGAAAGGCTTAGTGACATGTTAACATAGTTAGACAATAACCTTAAGCACTTCCTCGGTAGGCGGAAAAAATTTAATTCACTGTTATCCTTTATGCGCAATGCGCTCCTACTGTCTTTGGAACAGCAATAGTATTTTAACACATGACACATTAATTGTCAAGCATTATTTTTTAATTAGCCCTGGAATTTGCTCGGATTGATCTTTACAGACGGACCCATTGTTGAAGCAACTGCACAAGACTTTACATACTGACCTTTAGCTGCAGCAGGCTTAGCCTTTACAATTGCGCCCATGAGTGTATCGAAGTTCTCTTTGAGCTTATCAGCACCGAAAGAAACCTTTCCGATAGGGCAGTGAATGATATTTGTCTTATCAAGACGATACTCGATCTTACCTGCTTTAGCCTCTTTGATAGCCTTAGCGATATCGGGTGTTACTGTACCAGCCTTCGGGTTCGGCATCAAGCCGCGGGGACCGAGGATCTTACCCAAACGACCTACAAGGCCCATACAGTCAGGTGTTGTGATAAGTACGTCAAAATCCATCCAGCCTTCCTGCTGAATCTTCTGTGTCATATCCTCAGCGCCTACATAGTCTGCGCCTGCCTCTTGTGCGATCTTTTCGTTATCGCCCTTGCAAATAGCAAGAACTCTAACCTTTTTGCCTGTTCCGTTAGGAAGTACGATTGCGCCTCTTACCTGCTGATCTGCGTGTCTGCCGTCTACGCCAAGCTTTACGTGAACTTCAACTGTTTCGTCAAACTTAGCTGTTGCAGTGCTGATTACAGTACCAAAGGCTTCGTCTATTTCATAAAATTTTGTTCTGTCGATTTTCTTTGCGCTATCGACATATTTTTTACCGTGTTTCATTAGTTATCCTCCCTGTAGAGTGGTAATTGCGGATTGTTGTCCTCCCACCCGGGTTTAAGTCAGTTTATCAATCTACGACTACAACACCCATGCTGCGTGCTGTACCCGCTATCATGCTCATTGCAGAATCTATGTCGGAAGCGTTGAGGTCCGGCATTTTCTGCTCAGCAATCTTTCTGACCTGCTCACGGGTAATATTTGCGACTTTAGTCTTGTTCGGAACACCTGAACCGCTGTTGATGTTGCAAGCCTTCTTAATAAGTACGGCTGCCGGCGGTGTTTTGGTGATGAAAGAGAAAGTACGGTCGGCATATACTGTAATTACTACAGGAATAATCATACCAACGTCATTCTTTGTGCGCTCGTTAAATTCCTTTGTGAACGCCATAATGTTTACACCGTGCTGACCTAATGCAGGACCAACCGGCGGTGCCGGTGTTGCTTTACCGGCAGGTATCTGGAGCTTAATAAAGCCTGTTACCTTTTGAGCCATTGTTTGCACCTCCAAAATTAGTGGTATAGCGGAATGCTAAGAAAATTTCATTCCTCCCACTTTAGGGGGACACTCCCCCTGAAAACAGCAGAATATGTGCTGTGTGTAACAACTGTTTGAGCAAATAAAATATTACTCGATAAAGTCCACGTCGTTATAAGAGAAGTCAAAATGCTTCTTTCCGCCCGGCGTGTCGATCTCAAGAACGATCTCGACTTCGTTTTCATCGCTGCTCTTGCGCACGCTAACTATTGTACCCTCCTGACCTGCAAGCGGTCCTGAGATTACTCTGCGTCTGTCGCCAAGCTCGATATAGTCTACGTCGTCATAAGGCACTTCTATCTGCTTTTTCTCGAAATCGCCGTCTGTTTCCAATACAAGAATATCACAGCCGTCAACCTTCTTTGCAGATACAACGTGTCCAACCTCGCCTTTATACTCGCCTTGCAGAACCATAAACAACTGACCTGATTTTATCATCTGATCGCCAACTGCAAATGTACCTGCACTCTCGTCGTTCTCCAATCCCATTGCGGCAACCTCGGCTGCTGTGAGTGGAAGCGGGTTTTTAGGATCTGCACCGACAAATCCTGTGCAGCCTCGAATATTTCTTACTGCGTTCCAAACAAGATTTTCTTTGTCAAATCTCATTTTCAGATATATATAGTCGGTGTCAAGAATTGATCTTTCTGATTTCTTTTCTTTCTTGCCTTTTTCTGTTTTATCTTTCTTACTCTTACCCTTTTGTTGTTTTGCTTCGGAATCGTCTGAAAGCTCCTCGGGTATATCTAAACCCAAATCATCAACGCCTTCAGCTTTTTTGGGAACAGTTCTTTGAATCGTGTCCTTACCCACTTTTTCAAAATAGTCCCAAAGATCTCGGTCCTTGATAACATTTTTGAGAGCTTCTTTTACCTTTTCCTCATAATTTGAATATGTGTGAACAACATACCATCTAAAAGGTCCGAGTTCATCATCTCTCGATACGTCGATATTATCAATATCATTATAATCAGGCATAAGACACTTCCTTTCTTTGCTGCCTTTTTACGGCATTAATCAAGCACCTTTTCCCATGTCCATTATAAGACCAAGCAGGGCAATAAGTCCTGTGTCAAGAACAAAGATGAACAAACCTATTACTAACAGAACAGCAAGCACTATGCCCATGTTTCTGAATGTAGCTTTCGGTGTTGGCCATACGATCTTCTTAACTTCACTCTTGCACTCACGGAAATATTTAGCAATTTTAGAAAAAACAGACGGCTTTTTCTCGGCTGCTTTTGCGGGCTGCTTGCTCTCTGAGGATTTACTCTTTGAGCCTTCTTTCTGGGAATTCTCTTTCTTTGCAGACTCTTTCTTTGAAGACTCTTTCTTAGAACTATCTTTATCTGATTTATTCAGATCAAGCTTTTTGTTCTTTCCCTTTTCAGTTTCAGCCACGTCAACGGCCTTCTTTTTCTTTTCAGCCATTATTGAAACCTCCGTTGCTTACTTTGTTTCCTTGTGCAGAGTATGCTTCTTGCAGAATCTGCAATACTTATTCATTTCAAGTCTGTCAGGATCGTTCTTCTTGTTTTTGATAGTATTGTAGTTACGCTGTTTGCACTCTGTGCAGGCTAGTGTGATCTTCACTCTCATTTAGCGGCACCTCCGTTTTTGCGGTAAATTTAGCCTCCCTCAAAAGGGCACAAAAATAAAAACCCCTTGCGAGGTACAACTATCTTAACATAGTTTTGTAAATATGTCAAGCTTTTTTACAAAACATTTTATAACTATTTTCAACATTTAACCTGCCATTACATTTTTCACGTTTAGCAACGGCAGGAATTAATACGTCAAAATAATTGCTGTGTTTATACGATCGGTTTACTGTATTCTGTAAAGTTGAGCTGTGGCTTGTCGGGATCATACTTTACTTCAATAGTTTTGCCTTCTTTAATATCGTCTGACTCCTCATACACATAAAACTCTCCGTAAAAGCCTGAGCCGTACTCTTTGGTTGAGAACGTATAAGTTACCTTATATCTGAACTTTTCAACCTCTGTAACCTTTTCTTCTTCTGTTTTTTCAGCTATTTCCTTTGTAAGGTATATAACCTCATCGGCAGTTATTTTCTCAACAGCCGTTTTAAGCTCTGTTTTTCTCTCATAGGGCTTAACATAATACGGCTCTTTTTCCACACTTGTTATTTTTGCCTGAGCTGTGAGGTAATTATCATAGCTTTTTACTGATTTTTTCGGGCGTTTTGTTTTCTTGTTCAATATCACAAGTGATACTGCAAGATAAATAACTGCTATACCTACTGCTATTAGTAATATAACAGCAACCATATCGGTCAAACGAAAAATATCTTTTAGTTTTTTTGATGTTTCCGCAGTAAATGACACAATGTTATTTATCATGATTTTACCCCTCATAATTGTAGTATGATTTTATTATACAAACCTTACAAAAATATGTCAACCTCTGTTTTTTCAAAAAAACTTTTTTTTTTTTTATATTTATATTGACAAATCTGCAAATAGCTTATAATATGTGTATAGTGTTTTACACAAGATAAATATGAGGAGGAAATTCTATGGTATTCGAAAAGATCAGAGCTATTCTTGCAGAACAGTTTAGTGAAGACGAAAAAGGCATTACATTAGAAACTAACCTTGCAGACGATCTCGGTGCAGACTCATTGGACATGACAGACCTGCTCATGGCTATTGAAGACGAATTTGAGATCGAGATACCCGATGATACGATCGCTAATGTAAAAACCGTAGCCGACATCGTGGCTTATATAGAAGATAATATGTAAGTAAAGATTTTTTACAATAAAAAAGCGTCCGTTTTGGCGGGCGTTTTTCTTTTTTGCCTGCCGTAAAATTATAATTCTCAAAAAAGGTTGAATTATCAGCAGATTAATTGTATAATTAGGTGTAATGCAATTTCTTCCGTATACAATACATTATATACGGTACTGCACAAACAATCAGAGGTGATATTATGCCCATAAATATTCCAAGCGATCTGCCTGCCGCTAAAACTCTTGAAAATGAGAACGTCTTTGTTATGACAAACGAAAGAGCTATGTCGCAGGATATCAGACCGCTTAAAATACTTATACTTAATCTAATGCCCACAAAAATTGTTACAGAAACTCAGCTTCTCAGACTTTTGGGCAACAGTCCGCTTCAGGTAAACATAGAGCTTTTGCAAATGGCTTCTCACGTATCAAAGAATACGCCGCAGGATCACCTTGCAACGTTTTACAAGGTGTTTTCAGAGATCAAAAGGGAATACTATGACGGTATGATAATTACCGGTGCGCCCGTTGAGCTTCTGAGCTTCGATCAGGTAGACTATTGGCATGAGCTGTGCGAGATAATGGAATGGAGCAAGCGTCATGTATACTCAACGCTGCATATTTGCTGGGGTTCGCAGGCCGGTTTATATTATCATTTTGGTATTCCGAAATTTACATTTGACGAAAAACTGTCGGGAGTATATTCTCACAGAGTATTAAACAGCACTCACCCGCTTATGCGAGGCATTGACGATCTGTTCTATCTTCCCCACTCACGCAACACCGGCGTAAAAACTGCCGATATTCAAAAGCACCCTGAGCTTGAAATTCTCTCTATGTCAGATGAGGCCGGTGCCTCTATCATAGCTAATAAAAGCGGCAGACAGTTTTTTATTCTCGGACACCCGGAGTACGACAGAGATACTTTGAAAAACGAGTTTTTCAGAGATCTTGACAAAGGACTTGATCCGTCTATACCGAGAAACTATTTTCCCGAAAACAATACCGACAAAAAGCCGCTTATGAAATGGAAAAGCTATGCAAATCTTTTGTTTATAAACTGGCTGAATTATTATGTATATCAGAATACTCCGTACGATCTTGCGGATATGATGAACGATAAAAAATGATCTTACACAAACAATAATGCCCGATTTTTTGTCGGGCATTGTTTTTTTGTTAAGAAGTCTAACCTTGCAAAAAGTAATGCTTTTTTGTTTTATCGCTGTGATTCTTTACTGCGCCGCCTTGGTGCGGCGGGGCGACTTTTGTTATAAACGGTAATAAGGGGCATTTTCTGCCAAAATACCCCTCTTTCAAAAACAGTCGTTTAGACTGTTTTTGAAATTCACCCCTAAAAGGGCTTTCCGCTGCCTCCGGCGGGCATGGACTCCGCCCCTGCACCCCGCAAGCCTTTTGAAAAAGGCTTGACCGAAAATTTAATTTCGTTGATGAAAATTCCAACTTTAAACGTGAGCTATGAATTTTCGGTCTTTTTTTGTATAACCGCATAGCCGAAAACTTTTTTGTTTTTCACAGTCAGTATTACATAGCTGCTTTTATTGCTGCAAGAAGCTCGTCATATGTTTCATAAGCGGGCAGATCGGGATTCTCATTTTTTATGCTGTCGGTACTCTTAAATAAGAAGCCTGCCTTGCTTGCTCTTATCATACCTAAGTCATTATAGCTGTCGCCGCTTGCGATAGTTTCAAAGCCTATCGACTGCAAAGCCTTTACGGTTGTATACTTTGACTTCTCAACACGCATTTTATGACCTGTGATCTCGCCGTTTTCTGCTACCTCAAGAGAGTTACAGAAAATAGTCGGCCAGCCAAGCTTTTTCATAAGGGGCTGTGCAAACTGTGTGAATGTGTCGCTGATGATGATAACCTGACACATTGAACGAAGCTCGTCTAAAAACTCCTTTGCGCCGGGCATGGGATCAATGTTTGCAATAACGTCTTGAATTTCCTTCAAACCGAGTCCGTGCTCTTTAAGTATGTTGATTCTGTACTTCATTAGCTTATCGTAATCGGGTTCATCTCTGGTAGTTTTCTTGAGTTCGGGAATATTGGCAGCCTCTGCAAAAGCTATCCATATTTCCGGAACAAGCACTCCTTCAAGATCTAAACAAGTAATAACCATTTCGTATCTTCCTTTCTTAACGGCAAAGCCGTACTGCAAATTTATTTGATAAAAAGAATTACTCCTTCTCTATCACCTTATTAAGCTCGACAACCATTTCTTTGAGAATATCGGTAACATCTTCCTTAAACATCTTTTCAAACAACAGATCAATGTTTTCTTCAAAGCGCTGAGGAAGAATATAACACTGCTCCTTGCAGATCTGAACAAGCTTTTTCTCGCCGGGGTGAGTCATTTCGTTTACTGCAAAGATAACGTCAAAATAGCTTGCAAGAAAAGCTGCTGTTCTATGGTTTACACTAACAAGATCGCCTCGCTCAAAAGCCTTTCTTATCTGCTTGTCATAAGACGGCAGACAACCGCTGAGCAGACTCATATTATGCTTTATAATTGCATTTTTCAGCTTTTTTGGATATGTTATTCTGCACTTATTCTGAAGCTCTATAAACTTTCCTGTTTTGTCAAAAACTATGTCGCATGTTCTGAGATTATGCCAGAAACAGGTAGTATAACCGTTCATTGGCTGTGCGTCGTCCAGCACAAAAGACGTAAGCTGACTTATATCGTTAAGATTGCGGTAAATAATATCTACGCCTATACCGTTTTTAAGCACAACATTGTCTTCAAACTCAAAAAAGCTGTTGCCGATCTCCATACGGTCGCAAAACTCAAACAGCAAAGCCTCTCTTACGTCGTCCTCAATACGATCTGTTACATATACATACAGATCATAGTCAGACTTACTGTCGTTTGTACCGCTTGCTCTTGATCCGCCCAAAGCTAAAGCCTCAACCTGATCGAGCTCTTTAAACTTTTCATACAAATCGTGCAGTTCCATTTTTTTACCTCCTTCAGATCAATTCATTTTTATACACAACAAACTAAAACGGGTTTAATAAAAAAAGTCTGATTTGTTTTCAGAAACCTGCCCCCAATTATTTCATCAGATAAACCATAACAGCTTTTTGGGCGTGGAGTCTGTTTTCTGCCTCCTCGAATATCTCATCTGCGTGAGCCTCAAATACCTTTGCTGTTATTTCTTCTTCTCTGTGTGCAGGCAAACAATGAAGAACCATAGCGTCCTCTTTTGCAAGCGTCATAAGCTCGTCATTTACCTGATAGCCCTCAAAAGCCTTTGCACGCTCTTTTGCTTCGCTCTCCTGTCCCATTGAAGCCCATACGTCAGTAATAACTACGTCAGCGTCAACGGCTGCTTCTTTTGGAGTTCTGAACATTGCAAACTTATCACCATAAGTCTTTGCAAATTCAAGTACGCTTTCATCTGGTTCGTAATTTTCCGGACAAGCAACCGAAATTGACATTCCAGACTTCAAAGCACCTACGATAAGAGAATTCATCATATTGTTTCCGTCACCGATAAAGCACATTTTAAGACCTGTAAGTCTGCCTTTTCTCTCTCTGATAGTCATAAGATCAGCGAGCACCTGACAAGGATGACAGAAGTCTGTAAGACCGTTGATTATCGGAATAGAGCCGTACTGTGCAAGAGCTTCTACTTCACTTTGCTTGAATGTTCTTATCATGATACCGTCAAGGTAACGTGACAATACTCTTGCTGTATCCTCGACAGGCTCTCCCCTGCCTATCTGAAGATCATGAGAAGAAAGGAACAATGCCTTTCCGCCGAGCTGGAACATACCTACTTCAAAGCTTACTCTCGTTCTTGTGCTTGCTTTCTCAAAGATCATGCCAAGTGTTTTGCCTTCAAGATGTTTTTTTGCCAAACCATGTTTTTGCTCATACTTTAACTGATCTGCAAGATTAAGTACCTCTTGAATATCCTCGCTTGACCAGTCGAGCAATTTCAATAAATGCTTCATTTTTTATCGTCCTTTCAATATAGGGGTATCCGAAAGATTTTTCGCTTTCGGATATGTCCCATTTTCTTTAACTTTCGCCTTCGATTACTTCTCCTATGCTTCTTTCAAGCAGTTCAAGACCTGCGTCAATATCGAAATAATCAATATTAAGAGGCGGCAGAAGTCTTAATACGCCTTTAGCTGTGAGTACAAGCAAGCCGTTCTCCGCACATTTAAGCTGAACCTGCTTGATATTTTCCGTATCAAGCTCAATGCCTATCATAAGTCCAAGACCTCTGACAGCCTTTACGCCGTTCATAGCCTCAATATGCTTACGCATATACTCGCCCTTTTCATTGACGCTCTGCAAGAATTCTTCGTCGCTTACAAATTCAAGCACCTTCATAGCGCCTGCACAAGCTGCCGGATTTCCGCCGAATGTTGTACCGTTTGTACCCTTGCCCATAACGTCTGCAAGCTTTTCTGAGCATAAGCATGCAGAAAGCGGCAAGCCGCCTGCAAGCGCTTTTGCAGATGTTATAATATCGGGTACTATGTCATAATTTTCGTAACAGAAAAGCTTTCCTGTTCTGCCCATGCCTGTTTGTATCTCGTCAACGATAAGCAGAATATCTTTCTCCTTGCAAAGCTCATAAAGCTCTGTTACAAACTCTCGGCTAAGCGGCATAACACCGCCCTCACCCTGAACAAGCTCTATCATTACAGCACAAGTGTTTTCGTTTATCTGCTCATTAATGCTGTCAATGCTGTCTGCGTCAGCATAGGCAAAGCCCTCTGTAAACGGCGTAAAGAATTTGTGGAACACCTCTTGCCCCGTTGCCGACAGTGTAGTTATTGTTCTGCCGTGGAAAGAATTTTTAAGCGTTACTATCTGTGTATGATCTTCGCCATACTTATCAGAGCCGTATTTTCTTGCAATCTTAACGGCGCACTCGTTGGCTTCTGCGCCGGAGTTTGCAAAGAATACCTTGCTAAAGCCTGTTTTCATGCACAAAAGCTCCGCTAACTGTATCTGCGTTGTATTATAGTATATATTCGACATATGCGGCAAAGAGTTTATCTGTTTTACAACAGCCTCTTGCCATGACGGGTGAGAATATCCCAACGCATTAACGCCAATACCTGAAGTGAAATCTATATACTTTTTATCGTATATATCCCATGCAGTTGAGCCGTAGCCCTTCTCAAGTACAACGGGTATACGGTCGTATACGTGCATCATATTCTGTTCTTCTGTTTGCTTTACAATATCGAACAGTGTAATATCTTCATCTTCGGCATTTGCTGTATCGCTGACTTTGTTTTCAGCACTCTCGTTTTCCTGTGAAGCCTGAGGTGCTTTATTCGTCTTAAACAAACCGAAGAAGCCGCTGCTGTTTTCGTCGTTAGTACCGGCATTATCACTTTCGGTTACTTCTTCAGCTTTTGTATCAGCAGTATTGTCACAAGCTTCTTCCTTTTGTTCCTCCGGCTTTTTATCGGCAGTAACGTCTGACGTTTGTTCATTTGTCTTTACATCAGTATCAGTATTTTCTTTTGTTGTACTCTCGCTGTTTTCGTCGACCTCGTCAGTATCAGATGTTGACTGTATTTTCAGCGCTGCCAGATATATTACCAGCATTATCAAGCACAAGGCAGCAACAAAAGTACCATAGAGTATACCGGGAATATGATAATTGAATCTGATAGTGCTTTTCATATTTGCAGGCACTTTAACAGCCATAAAGCCGAAATCGGTCATATATATTTTTGCGTCTGAACCGTTTACCTGCGCACTCCAGCCGTTATCGAAAGGCACAGTAAAGAGAACCATTTCCTCTTTATCGCCTGTTTCTATCTTTGCAGAAAAGCCCTTATTGTCACGGCTGAATTCATAGCATGCCGAAGCAATTCTGTCCTCACAGTTTTTATAGTATTCCGCCTCGGTGAAATCGAAATCATCTTTGTCAAGCTGCTCCATTCCCATTGCGGTACACTCTACCATATCGTCAATAGGACCTACAACAAGCGCCTTGAGCAAAACAAGATGTCTGTAAGTTAAAGGTATTTTTTCAAAATCGGCTTCTGATATATAATTGTCAAAAGTAATACCCATTGGTATACAGTATTCGTTTTCATAAACATTGAAGCTGTTTGTATTCTTTAAATACTTCCAGCCCGGCATTAACGTGCGGGAAGGCGTATCTTCTGTTTCAAAAGACAAACTCGAATCCGGCTCATTAAACATATACTTTACTGAGAATAAGCTTCTCAGACCATACATACCCACCGGCCAGTTGCTCAAAGTATTTCTTGTGAAGCCCATACCGTCAAAAAATCTTGAGATAGAACCGCTTACCGTACTGTGAAAACATTCCAAACCGGGAATACGCCAGAACATATTAAGGTTGTCGTCATCAGTATAAATTTTTGAGTTCTCCGAATTCTGAATATCTGCTACACGCTGCGTGGTTATATTCGTTATTTCGTCATAACTATATGACTCAGCATGTTCTTTATCAAACATGATCTCGGAATAAACCGAATAAGTCAATATATCAGAACGCCAGTCCTGAATATCGTCAATATCAACATTATAGCCCTGGTTCAGCAAATGATCTCCAACGACATCGAGCTTCTCAACAGCTAATTTCTTTGACAGAACAAATGACGACGCCATTGTAACAATGATCGCAACAGATGTCAGACAAATTCCGAATTTTTTAACACGGTATGGATCCTTCTTATAAAGACTGATAAACAGAGCAAGCAATGCAATATTAAACAATGCAACAGACATAAAGAGCCAGAATGTATGAAGCTGTTCTGAAAGACCAAACAATATATGTATTGTTGTACCGTCACCGATTCTATAAGGAGTTCCAGCTATAATCAATGTAAGAATAACTGTCAGCACTAAATTGAGAATAATTGCCTTTTTCCATTTTGAGCCGGCGTCCTCCAAAGCCATTACCGAACCCAAAGACATTATAAGCAGCAGCATAAAGAACCATCTTACATACTTTGCCTCGGTAAACATCTGAAACGTACTGTTCAGAATAGGAACGAACATAACAATTGTACTTACAGCGTATAATATTCTTATCCACTTGTTTCTGTTCTTATTGAATATAACTACGAATACACCCGACATACTGAAAAGCGGTAAATAACCCGTAATTGAAAGCCATGAAGTTTTATACTCCGTGGTATAAATTTGTGTTCCTGCAAGTTCGGGAGGAGCAAAAAAGCTTAAAATAAGCTGAACATAAGTATGTACATTTTCGTAAACCCAGAAATTCCAGCCTGACCAGCTCTGAGTGCTGACACGGTTGTTTCCTACAATATGATATATAGACGGCAGGAACAAAAATAAGCTCATTCCCACGCCGAGTACTGCTTCAAATATAAGAAAAATAACCTCTTTTGCATTTTCTGCCTTAAAGCTTTTTACCGACATTCTCACTATCCAGTAGATCATCAGGAAAATAGCCTCGGCAATAAAGAAATAGAAGTTTGTTACACAACAAAGCATAACGGTCAGTGCAAAAAGACCTCGTTTTTTCTCGTACATAAAGGAGTCGAGCGCCGCTATCATAAACGGGAATAATGCAAGCGAATCCTCAAAATGGAATACGAGCGAGTATATTGCAAAGCCTGAAAATGCATAGAGCAATCCGCCGATAACAGCATTATTCTTATCTTTTACATACCGCTTCAAATAGATGTAGGCACCAAGAGAAGCAATACCGAATTTGAGTATCGTAAGCGGTCCCATGAGATACGGTATCCAGTCTACCGGAAACGGTACCATCATCCAGAAGAACGGGCTGCCCAGATTGTAGAAGCTGTAACCTCCGACTAAAGGCGTACCAAGATCGGTATACCAGCTCCAATTCACATTTCCTGTTCTTATTGCGTCGCTCATTATCTGATAAAACGGCATGATCTGACACAAATAGTCACCATAGTACAAATACATACCTTTATCTTTTATCATGCAGGGCACAACAAACAGTGCGATCATCAATGCGCCCAAACCAAATGCTTTAAGGGCATAATGACATTTTTTTTCTGTATGTGTTTTTAAAGTGTTTGTTTTCATGATACAACTCCTTCAAGTCTCATCAGAAACTGTCAACAAATAAGTTGTGCAAGTTATTTCTTGAGGTTTTCTAAATTATTAAACGAATACACAAACACTTCTTCTCTTTTCTGCCAGCCAAGCGCTGTCCAAAAGCTCTGACCTAAGCTGTTGTTTGTGTAGCAAAAGATGTGTGTTTTTGCAATACCGTCCTTCAATAATGCGTCTATTGCTTTTTGCGCCATACTTTTTGCTATGCTGTGGCGGCGGTATTCGGGCATTACTGCCATATGATGTATAAATCCTCGTCTGCCGTCGTGACCGCAAAGCACCGTACCGACGATCTTTCCGTCTGCTACGGCTACCTGTGACATCTGCGGATTCCTTTTTAAATAGAAAGCGATATTTTCTCTGCTGTCTGCTTCTGATAATGCACGTTTGGTTGTTATCTGCCACATAGCAAAAACCTCGTCATAGTCGTCAATAGTCATAGGTCTTACGTTTAAGTTCATTATTTCGGACATTAAAACACACCTCTTAATATTAATAGAACATTGTACCTATACCCTCTGCCGTAAGCATTTCGATAAGTATCGAGTGGGGTATTCTGCCGTCAATTATATAAGCTCTCGAAACGCCTCGTCTGACAGCCTCAACACAGCAATCTATTTTCGGTATCATACCGCCGCTGATAATACCCTCTCTTTTGAGCATAGGCACTTCTGAAACATTAACGCTCGGAATAAGCGTAGCTTCATCATCTTTATCACGGAGCAGACCTCTGATATCAGTCATAAGTATAAGCTTGCACGCACCCAGCTCAGCGGCGATTCTTGAAGCGGCGATATCTGCATTTATATTGTATACATCACCGTTCAGACTTCCGGCAACAGTAGAGATTATCGGCACGAAGCCATTATTGATAACATCATTTATTACCTTCGGGTTCACCTGAGTGATCTCTCCTACATATCCGATATCTTCACTTGTAATAAGCTTTTCTGCAACAAGCATATTGCCGTCAAGACCGCACAAGCCTACCGATGCGGCGCCGCTTTTCTGCAAATGCTGAACAAGGCTTTTATTTACCTTGCCTGCAAGTACCATTTGAACAATATCAATTGTTTCTTTATCGGTAACACGCATACCGTTTACAAATTTGCTCTCCTTATTTATCTTTTTGAGCATATCTGTAATTTCGGGGCCGCCGCCGTGTACGAGAACTACATTTATACCAACAAGCTTTAATAGTGCAATATCGCTCATAACTGCGCTTTTAAGTTCTTCGTTTATCATAGCGTTGCCGCCGTATTTAATAACAACAGTCTTGCCGTTATATTTTTGTATATAAGGCAAAGCCTGAACAAGTATATGAGCCTTTTCGGCATTAGAAATATTCATTTTTTGTTTTCTCCCTCTATAATAGGATTTAAAGCACTTTCGCCCTGCTATTCCCCTAACCATGAACTTTAGAAATAATATCAGATAGTTTCTTGCAGTACTCCCTCCGTCACGCCTGCGGCTTTTTCGCCTCCCTCTTTGAGGGTGCGGTCTGCCGTTGGCAGACGTTGCCGAAGGCAACAGCACCGACCGAAGCGGCAGCCAAGACTCGCTGCCCCTTTGAACCCCGCGAGCCTTTTGAAAAAGGCTTGACCGAAAAATTATTTGTTGGTTTTTGCACAGTCTGCATTACGCATGACGAATTAAATTATGTGCGGTAATCTCCGTTTATCTTCACAT
>JAFPLH010000085.1 GCA_017402845.1 Clostridia bacterium | reverse complement strand
CTAAAGAAAGCTTTTTGCTTATTTTTACGTTATCCATTTTTTCACTCCTCTATTGTCAAGCGGTTTTTGCTTTTGACAGCTTTAACCGCCTGTCGCCTTAACAACTCCACAAAGCGCAATAAGCCTGCGTTCTTGCGGCAAAGCGGTATTCAGAAAGCAGAAAGCGCACCTCATCTTTTGTGTACCATGCAGCTTTTATCTCCTCTGCTTCAGAATCGCTCTTTTGTATTGTACCCTCTGCCGCTGCGATAACTACACTGCCCTTTTCGTTTGAAAAACCGACTGCCGAATAGCTTTCCTTCCAGATATCCTTTATCTGAGTAAGTCTGAGTCCTGTTTCCTCTCTCAGCTCTCTTGCAGCCGCTTCGACCACTGTTTCCCCACTATCAATAAGTCCGGCAGGAAAATTATACACCCATTCTCCCACCGCCATTCGATATTCAAAATTCAGCAGGAGCTTTTCGCCGGTGCTATCGTGAACGATCATAATAACTGCGTCAGGCTTTTTGCTGTTCAGATCATCTTGACTCTCAATTGCAGGATCACGGCTTATCATTTCATATATTTTTTCATTTCCGCCTTCGGTTTCATATCTGATCTTATAGTAAGTAATGTAGTCGCCCTGATATTCTTTTCTGATATTCTTAAATTCCATATTACACACCTCTGATGTTTTCAAAATAAATACAATCACGCTTACACTCCCCACTGAAAGCGCCCTTACACACAGGCATTTCGCAGAGCTTTTGTGAATCGTCGTCAAAGCGTCCGATCCTCTTGCGCACATAACCTATATTTTTAAAATTTGCTTCCTTTCCCTTTTCCATAGCCGCACAGCTATTTATCCAGATAACATTACAGTCGTCGTGAGCGCAGACGTCAAAGGACTGCCGAAAATCATACGAACCTGTCGAAAAAGACGGAACAATTATCAAAGTCAGCTTAAAACAGCGCATAAGCTGTTCCATATACTTTGTTGTTAAAAAATCTCTGCAAATAAGTATAGCTATCCTGCCTATACCCTCATAGTGCAGAATATTCACAACCATATTAGTTCGTATATCTTCAAGACTTGCCGTTCCGTTTTTCTCTCTGCGAAACGGATTCTGCTTGCTTTGACAACAAATAATGTTTCCGAAATGGTCAAGCACAGTTACCGTATTCATATTGTTTTCCCACACTGAGGGGAGAATAATAAGCGACGGCATTTTCTTTTTTTCCGACTCCGACAAAGATAAAAGCTTTTTTCTGATATAGCTTTGTGTTTCACTGTTTCCGAGCATTTCGGGAAATACGATTATATCGCAGTTGTTTTTTGCCGCTATTTCAAGCTTTTGCCAGATCGTATAATTATCCTCTGCGGCATTTTCGGTATCATTGGTTATCCGAAAAAACTGTATGTCATTTTTTGTATACTCATCGATCGTAAAATGCTTTTCACACCGTAAAGGAGAAGCTGCTGCTCTGAGCTGCTTCCGAGAGGAAAAATCGGGGAAAATATCGTTTGTCAAAAAAATATGCTTATCGATAAGTTCTCCGAGAATACTGTTTTCGATCAGCAGAAAGTGGAAAAGAAAGTTATCTAAACGGTTATAGCTGTGAGAGAGTCTGTGCTTGCGTTCCCAAATACATGAACAGCGAGGAAGCAGCCCTATTCCCGTTGATTCACGGTTTGTATTCAGTACCACCGAAAAATCGTCAGTCTGATATACCCTTATTTTTTCAAGCAGAATAGTTTTCAGTGATTCGTCAAGAACCTGTGCAAGTGCGATCATAGAATAATAGTCTGCTTTTCTTTGCAGCAGCGATATATATTCTTCCAGCTCTGAAAAGAAACGATAATGCAGATCCTGCTTTCTCAACTGATGTATACACAGCGGCTTATCATTATCTGCGTACACGTTTTCAAACAAACCGCTTATATTTTCCGAGATATCTTTGAAAATTTCATTTTTTCGTTTTATTGATAAGCAGCTGTAATGTACAAACAAAGAATCATCAGAACAAAACTTTATTATAACGGCGCAAAGCTCTGCTATTATGTTGTATATGCGTATCACAGTCAACACCTCTTTTCGTATTCCGGATAAATAAAAAACGCGCCCTGAGAACTCGGCTCTTTCTAATTATAAACTATTCAATCACAATTATCAAATACTATTTTGATTTTTGAATTGACTTATTTATCATTCTTATGATAAGATAAAAGAAAGAGAGAAATAAAGGGTGGTTTAAAGCGCTTGTGGTGTTCATAAAGGCGCAAATGAACAGAGTGAGGTTTTTTTGAGCTGCCATACAGTGAAAGGAATTTTTAAATGCTGCTTGAATACATATCAATGAACTTTATTACGCTTTTGATCTTACTGCTTATAATGACATTGATATTAATAAATAATAAAAGCAAATTACCGGCTACTGATTATTATTCCATTGCCGTTACCCTATGTTTTGCCGTTACTGTTGCTGAATTATTCAACTATGATTCGGTTTATGAAGCGGCGCAGCGCTCAGACTCACTTGCGCAATTTACAATACTGCGCAAATGGGCAGACGTATTTGTATATATTTGCCGTCCTGTTATAATATTATTGGAAGTGTTTTGCATTGTACCAAATAAAAAGAAACAGTTTATATGTACAATACCGGCATTAATTAACGGGGCAATATACTCAACTGCTCTTTTCGAAAGTAAGCTCGCCTTTTATTTCAACGAAAACTACGAGTGGGATAAAGGTCCGTTAAGTTTATCGGTTTATGTAACGCAGTTTATTTATATAGTAATGCTGTTGGGATTTTCACTTCGGTTTTTCAAATCTAACAAGAAAAACACTCTGCTTATCTTGAACATACTCATAAATGCAACAGCCGTTTCTCTGCTTGAGTACCATAATACCGGAACAAGCTACACAAATACCGTGACCGCCTTTTGTATGCTGATATATTATATTTATCTTATGACTGCTTTCCAGCAGGAGATAAACAAGCTTCTCGCAGAAAAACAGATAGAAGCCTATAACAGCGAGATAAGTCTGCTTCGCAGTCAGATACAGCCGCATTTTATATATAACACATTGAGTATAATAAGATCGCTTGTCAGAACAGACAGCAGCAGGGCGGCGGATACTATCACCACATTTTCAAAGTATCTTCGTACACATATAAACGCTATTCAGGATAAAGATATGATCTCTTTTGAGGACGAGCTTGAAAACGTACGTGTGTATATTGATCTTGCACAGGCTGATTATCCCGGAAAAATAGAAATGGTTTACGATTTTCAAACTGTTAATTTCAGAATACCAATGCTGAGTCTTGAACCGATCGTTGAAAATGCAATTCAGCACGGAATCAGCAAAAAAGGCGGTATAATTACCATTTCAACCCGTGAAGATGACAGCGAATATACTATTTGTGTTTTCGATAATGGTACGGCTAAAAAAGATCTGACGCAGAAAGCTATTGACAGACTCGGAGTAGGAATTGAAAACACCAGAAAACGATTGACTCTACAATGCAGCGGCAAGCTGTTTACAGAAGAAACAAACAACGGTTATAAAGTAACTGTTGTTATACCAAAACGAAACGGAGAAAAAGAATGAAAATACTTGTTGCAGACGATCACCTCCTTATTGTTGACGAATTGATAATGATGATAAAAGAGATCTTACCAAAATCTTACTGCATAGGAACGGCTGAAGCCGGAGAAATATGGGCTCTGCAAGAAAAGCACAGATTTGATATAGTATTTCTTGATATCGAGCTTGATAATATGAATGGAATTACTCTTGCAAAAAAGCTATTAAATAAATATCCAAGAACAAATATTATTTATATTACCGGATACGAAAAATACGCTTTGGAAAGCTACCGCACATACGCAAGTGCATTTTTATTAAAGCCGATAGATCCGGTCATGCTTAAAGACGCTCTTGAGCATTTGCGTTTTCCGGTGTCGAGTATCACAGAA
This sequence comes from Clostridia bacterium, assembly GCA_017402845.1. Lineage (GTDB taxonomy): Bacteria > Bacillota > Clostridia > Oscillospirales > Acutalibacteraceae > RUG592. The sequence goes on along the minus strand of JAFPLH010000085.1, from coordinate 41,109 downwards.
GAAATGCTCGTTTCACAAAATTCGGGCGATTCAATTTTAGGTAAAAAAATACAAAAGCTTCGTGAAGAAAGAGGTATGACACGAACGCAGTTTGCAGAAGAACTGGGCTGTGTTATGCCAACAATACAGCGTTGGGAAAGCGGTACTCGCTTGCCTGATGTGCCAATGCTTATGAGAATAGCAAAAACTCTCGGGGTAAATATCAGTGAACTTTTCGAATAAATATATTTATACTCGGCAGCGAATCATTGGTTTATGCTGCTATTTCCAACTTGGAAATAGCATTAATAATATATTAATGGTACAATAAAAGGGTACATTTATTAAAGGAAGGAAAACCAACACCGCACAAAGGCATTAATACTCAGCTCAGCGAAAATCCGTCATAGGTCTTTGTGAGGTGTTGCCTTTCACTTTCTGTTTTAATGTCAAAAAGGAGCAGGTGAACACGAAATTGAAAAAACCAAACGAAAGTGTTGTTTTTAAAAGCTCAGCAGGATTAGTTGCAATGCTTATTGTATTTTCTACAATTGTCAGTGTTATCGGTTACAGAGGTATTACCGAGGCACTGCTTGATCAATACAACAAAGGCGCACTATTGATCGCAAATACTGCTGCATTGTCGGTCAATGCAGATGATATGGATAGTTATATTAACAGCGGCGGCGAAACGCAGGAGTATAAAGCTGTCTGGGAAGATCTTTCCCAACTGTGCAATTCTTCAGGCTCTACGTTCATTTACGTTATTCAGCCTGATGTTACCGATTACGAACATATAACGTTCTTCTTTTCTACCATAAACGAGGAAACCTCATATACATTGTATGATTTCGGATATGTTCGTCAAACAACAAATGATGATTACAAAGAAAAATATAAAAAGCTTTACGAAGGAACAAGCAGCAGCGAAAGCGAAATAGTAATAAGAGATAAGGGTTACATAGAAACCGACGCACATATTACAGCTATGGTACCGCTTAAAGATTCTTCCGGCAAAACAAGAGGTATTTTGTGCGTTCAAAGACAAATGGAAAATCTCACTAATGTACGGCGCAGTTATGTGCGGAAAGTAAACGCTGCCCTTGTCATTATTGCCGCGATCGTTGTTATAGGACAATGCTTTTATCTGTATCGTGTTTTCCTTAGACCGATACAAAAAATAACAAACGAGGCAGGACGTTTTGCCCGGGAAAACGTTACTACGGGCGAGAAGCTAACCAATTCAGTTAAAAATAAAGACGAGATCGGAGTTCTTGCACGCTCTATTGATACTATGGAAGAACAGATAGTCAGCTATGTTGACAATCTTACAAAAGTTACGGCAGAAAAAGAACGTATAAGCACCGAGCTTTCTCTTGCAACCAAGATACAGACAAGTATGCTGCCGGGCATATTTCCCCCATATCCTCATAGAAGTGATTTCTCTATATTTGCTTCTATGACTCCTGCAAAAGAAGTGGGCGGAGATTTCTACGACTTTTTCCTTATTGATGATGACCACCTCGCAATGATAATCGCCGATGTGTCGGGCAAGGGTATTCCTGCTGCACTCTTTATGATGGCGTCAAAAATACTTCTTGATAATCTTGGTCTTTCCGGTGCAGAGCCGGTAGAGGTTTTAACAAAAGCAAACGAACAGATATGCAAAGATAACAAAGCAGATATGTTTGTAACTGTATGGTACGGCGTACTCGAAATATCAACAGGCAAGGTCAAAGCCGCAAATGCAGGACATGAGTATCCGGCAATAAAAGGAAAAGACGGAGTATTTACTTTGTTTAAAGATAAGCACGGTTTTGTACTGGGCGGTATGAAGGGTATGAAATACCATCAATATGAATTTCAAATGGATCACGGTGATACACTGTTTTTGTATACTGACGGCGTACCCGAAGCAAACAACGATAAGGACGAAATGTTCGGCACAGACAGAATGATTGACGCACTTAATACGCAGCCGGACGCACAGCCGGAAATACTGCTTGAAAACGTGAAAAATTCAGTAACTAAATTCGTAAATGACGCAGAGCAGTTTGATGATCTCACAATGCTTTGTATCAAGCGAACATAATACAAAATAATAATTACTTGTCGGAAATCAGAACGGAGGATTTTTATGGTAATAAACAAAAGACAAGAAGCCGGTAAGCTTACTATCTATCTTGAGGGCAGACTCGACACGAGCACATCACCTCAGCTTTTGAAAGAGCTTGGAACTGCTCTTAAAGGTATCACTGAGCTTGAGTTTGACCTTACACTGTTAGAGTATATTTCCTCGGCAGGACTTCGTGTTTTGCTTGCCGCACAGAAAACTATGAACGATCAGGGCACTATGATCGTAAAGAACCCTTCAGAAATGGTTTTGGAAATTTTTGACATTACCGGTTTTTCAGATGTTTTGACTATTAAGTAAGGAGAATTCTCATGAATACGAATAAAGTTTATGTAAACAACAAAGGAGTCGGCAGAGAAAAAGCACTTTCAGAGGTTGAAAAAATGTCAGACTATCTGAATCTGCCCCGTAAGAACAGACTTCACCTTCGTCTGCTTGCAGAGGAAATGCTCGGAATGGCAGCAGAGATAGGCAACGATTTCGACGCAGATTTCTGGGCAGAGAGTGAAGGTAATACTTGCCGCTTGTATCTTGACGCAGAGATAAACAAAATGAGTTACGAAAAGAGAGAATCACTCATAAATGTTTCTACAAATAAGAAAAATGCCGCTGTAACAGGTATTATGGGTAAGCTTAAAGAAATTATGGAGCTTTATTGGGTTGGCTATATAGATACTGCATCTGATACCAACGGACTGGACTTTCTAAGAAACGCAGGTAAGTCAGAAACGGTTATGTCTTCTGCTTATACCGGCGAGGGCTGGAAGCTTTCTACATATCGTAATACGATCGAAGGCAGAAAAGATACTGACCGCTATGAAGAGTGGGACGAACTGGAAAAGTCTATTGTTGCAAATATCGCTGATGATATTTCAGTTGGAATCAAAGGCGGTTCAGCAGAATTTATTATTACAAAAAGTTTTAAATGAAGCGCTGATTAAATACGGGGAGTACCGCTTGTTGTATTTCAGTTAAAACAACAGCTTTTATTTTTAGATTATTAATGATATTTAAGTATTTTTGAATATAATACCTCACCAAAAGGGTGAAGTAACACGCCACGGGCGTGACGGAGGGATATAAAAAGGAATTTATTTCTTAAATCAAGGAAGGTATAAGAAAATGATTTCAGCACCGAACAAAGCTTCTATTTGCTCGGTGCTGTTTTTCTTTGTATTAGTTTTAAGGAAACACCGCACAACTCCATTTTTTTGTACAGTGCCAAGTGCTATGAAATGGAATCTTCATACAACTTATTCGATATTAATAAAAGCAAGGAATCCTGTGATCTCAAAAACGCTCTTTACATTTCGATTAATATTTCTTACGATCATCTTTCCACGGCTCTCCATTGTTGAATACACTGAAAGCAGTATTCGCAAACCAGCGCTTGAAATATACTCAAGCTTTTCAAAATCAAATATCAGCTTCTCTATGCCGTCAAGTTCTGAGTCAAGTTTTTTGTCAAGATCAAGCGCAGACAAACTATCAAGTCTGCCTTGAAGTGCTACTATTAATTCATTATCTTTTCTGTTCATAGTAATTTTCATTGTAGTTCCACATCCTTCTCAAAATTATCTCTGTTGCAGAAATATCAGTGTTGATAAAGCATGCTCCAGCACATTTCTACATATTATTATATACTATAAACTTGATAAATCAAAGACTTTTCTTTAATTTTGCTATAAAAATATTACACATCAAAAAAAATTCGGACAAGTATATTTCAACCTGTCCTTCAGATTATACCTCAGAGATAATCGCTCGGATTATCAACAGCATTTTCTATGTATACGATCTCCTCGCTGCCGCCTGCCGTGACCTGTGCACAGTCTATGCGAGGTTGTTTAGTAATATTATACTTTGATGTATAGTCAAGCAGCGTCAGAACAATTTTTCTGATCTTAGACTTATTAATGCTTTCAAGCCCGCTGACAAAGGAGTTCTTCTTTCTTGTTTTGACCTCAACAAAAGCAATAACCTTGTCATTTTCTGCTATTATATCGATCTCGCCGTATCGGCTATGATAATTCGTACAGACAATTTTATAGCCCTTATTTACAAGATAATCACAAACAGCCTTTTCTCCCTTTCTGCCCCGTTCCTTTATAAAGTCGTCATGCTTTTTCGTATCCATACTACTTACCGTTTTTTGCGTACAGCTTTTTCAAAAAGCTTGGTCTATGCAAAGGGCATGTGCCGTACTGTAAAATTGCCTCTGTATGCGCTTTTGTGCCGTAACCCTTATGCTTTTCAAATCCGTAATCGGGATACTCCTCGGCATATTTGCGCATGAGTCTGTCACGGCTCACCTTTGCTACAATAGACGCTGCTGCAACCGACATTATTTTAGCGTCACCGCCAACAACAGCCTCGCAGGGAATATCTATTGTCGGTTTAGTATTGCCGTCAACATACACATAATCAGGTTTTGTTTTGAGATCATCAACGGCACGTTTCATTGCAAGCATAGCAGCATTCAGAATATTTATTTCTTCTATCTCCTCAACGCTTGCCCAGCCGATACCGACAGATACAGCCTGTTTGAGGATATCTTCAAATATTTTTTCTCTTTTCTTCTCTGAGATCTTCTTTGAGTCGTTAATACCCTCAATTATTTTATCTTTGGGAAGAATTACAGCGGCCGCACAAACAGGGCCGGCAAGAGGACCTCTGCCTGCTTCATCTATTCCGCATATATTTACATAGCCCATTTCACGAGCTTTGTTTTCATACTCGAAATCAGTCATTATGCGTCACCTCGTTTGTCGGGAATTTCAAGAGTAATTCTGCCAAGCTTTGCGGCTCTGAACTCATCAAGCACCATTACTGCGGCACGTTCTGTGTCCGGTTCGCCTCCCGATACAAGCATACCTCGTTTTTTGGCGATAGCTGAAAGCAGCTCATGTGCAGACAATGTTAATTCATCGTCAGTCAGAGAAAATCTCTCTTTGAATACGGGATTTACATTTCGTTTTAAATATTCAAGCAAACGAAGTGCAAGCTGTTCTGTATCCATGATCTGATCTTTAACAGCACCCGTAAAAGCAAGCTTTTCGCCAACGCTCTGATCGTCAAATTTCGGCCAGAGTACACCGGGAGTATCGAGAAGCTCTATATTTTTATCAATGGTAAACCACTGGTTACCTCTCGTAACTCCGGGGCGGTCTTCAACCTTAGCTTTTGTCGATTTTGAGATCCTGTTTATAAAAGATGATTTGCCTACATTGGGAATACCTACAACCATTACTCTGAGAGAATGGTTCTTCATACCCTTAGCCTCCCAAGCAGCAATTCTATGGGCAAGTATCTCTCTTACAGCGTTTGTAAAGCTTCCGATACCCTTTCCCGATTTACAGTCAAGCTCAACTGTTTTTATACCCTTTGTGCGAAAGTATTCGACCCACTTTGCCGTTGCAGACGGATTTGCAAGATCGCATTTATTCATGAGTATAAGTCGCGGCTTGCTGCCTATAAGACTGTCAAGATCAGGATTTCTGCTGCTTTGCGGCAAACGTGCGTCAATGATCTCTGCAACTGCGTCAACAAGCTTTAAGTCAGACTGTATTTGTCTTTTTGTTCTCGTCATATGACCGGGAAACCATTGTATATACTGTGCATTTTCCGAAAGCTGAATACTCTGATTTTTTTTCAGCTTTTGTGCTTTTTCAGTCGGTTTTGCGGTATTAGTATTTTTCTTTTTGTTGTATGATGAAGGCTTTGAATCTTTGCCCGTGTTATTTTTCCCTGCGTTATTTTTGGGAGTATTATTTGAATAACGTGATCTTTTGCCTCTTATCGGGGAGCTTTTTTTATTTTGCATAATACACCTCATGATAGAAAAAAGGGGATCTCTGTCAACAGAAAACCCCCTGATAAATTTCATTATTCGACTCTGCCTATATCGTCAAAAGGATAGAATCTGAACTGTACCTTACCTATGATCCATTCCTTATCAATAAGTCCTACTTCGGCATAGCGGCTGTCTTTTGAAATGGGACGGTTATCACCCAACACGAATACCTTTCCTTCTTCAACTTCAAGAGGAAACTCAACGTCGTTTTCAGCAACGGTAGAACCGTTTATATAAGGCTCGTCGAGCACAACACCGTCTACAATAACCTCGCCTGTTTCTGAGTTGATGTCAACAGTCTGACCGCCTACGGCAATTACTCTTTTTACAATAGCCTTGTTAAGATCTACACCGTGACTTGCTACAACTATGTCGCCTACTCTCGGCTCATAGTTCAGACCGGTTACTATAACTTTATCTCTGTCGTGCAGAGTGTTCATCATTGACGAACCGTCAACATCTACAATTCTGAAGCAGAAGGTCATAACAACAACAACTGCAATAAGTGCGAACAAAAACGCTGATACCCAATCAAACAAACCGCTTACAAAAGCAGAGGGGGCATCTTTTTTTCCGGTTTTCTTTCTTCTTTTATTTTTCTTTACGGCTGCCTCCTCGTCTGAGATCTCTCTTTCTACGGGATCATCGTTTGAGTTGACTGCGTTGAAATCGGGCACGCTGTCTTCTGAAATTTGTCTGCCCGAAGCGTCATTAGGGTCTTCGACCTTATTGAATATCTGAGTATCCATATAAATACACCCTGCCTTTGCCGTGTAATTTCGTTGTTACTTTTGGGCAGTTCTGAAAATCTGCCGTTATTCAGATGTGCCCTTACTAATTTGATAGTAAAAAGAGGGACATTATGCCCCTCAATTAAACTATCGAACAAATCAGGTAAAGGATCAACCCTTAACGATCTTCTCCTTAACCTTTGCAGCCTTACCAACTCTGTCACGCAGATAGTAGAGCTTAGCACGTCTAACTTTACCGTGTCTGATAACCTTAACGTCCTTAACATTCGGGCAGTGGAGTGGGAATACTCTCTCAACGCCAACGCCGTAAGCTACACGTCTTACTGTAAATGTTTCAGCAACGCCGCTGCTCTTCTTTGCAATAACTGTACCCTCGAACATCTGGATTCTCTCTCTGTCGCCTTCACGAATGTTTACGCTTACACGTACAGTGTCACCAATCCTGAATTCAGGTACTTCCTTCTTTACGGAATCTGCTGCAATCAACTTCAATGCATCCATTTTCTAATCCTCCTAAAGTTTACAGACATTCATTAAATAAAAACCCGAAGCAAGGTTATTATTCAGAGGACTGTCCGCTTCATTGTACGGCTTATCACCGGGCAGTGAATCGCATTACCGCTTATGCGATAACGGTTCAAATGCCTTTGTATTATACCATAATTTAAACGTAATTTCAACTGTTTTTTTAAAAGTTTTGAAAAAAACCAAATCTACAAAAAATGTATTTTGATATTAAAATTTATTTCCACTTTACACTTTACATTTTCAATTTATATGATCTCTTTCTTATTCAAAAAATCCTTAAAATACTTAGGCAGTTCGGAATCAAACCTCAAAAACTCCCCCGTAACAGGGTGTACAAAGCCTATCTTTTTTGCGTGCAGGCATTGACCGTTCAGCTCGGTCATTACCTTCGACGGACCATACACCGCATCTCCTGCAACAGGATGACCTATATACGCCATGTGTACTCTTATCTGATGAGTTCTGCCTGTTTCAAGCTTCATTGCGGCATGAGTAAAGCCGTTGTTATACGATATTACTTTATAGTGTGTAACTGCATTTCTGCTGTTTTCATAGGTAACACACATTTTTTTACGTTCAATTTTATGTCTGCCGATAGGTGCGTCAACAGTGCCTTCATTTTCTTTAAATCTGCCGTATAATACAGCCTCATATTCACGTTCAAAGAAATGTTCCTTTATCTGCTCAGCAAGACCGATATGCGCCTTATCGTTTTTAGCAACGATCAAAAGTCCGCTTGTATCCTTGTCGATACGGTGTACTATTCCCGGACGCAAAACTCCATTTATACCCGACAAGCTGTCTTTGCAGTGGTATAAAAGCGCATTTACAAGAGTACCGCTGTAATTTCCCGGTGCGGGATGTACTACCATACCTTTCGGCTTATTTACAACGAGCAAATGTTCGTCCTCAAATACAATATCGAGAGGTATATTCTCCGCCTGCGCTTCATACTCCTTCGGTTCTGGCACACATACAATAATACGGTCAGCAGTTCGTATTTTGTAGTTTTTGGCACACGGTTTTGAATTTGCCGTAACAGCGCCTTCTTCGCATAAAGCGGCTGCCGCACTTCTTGAAAGGCTTTGGATATTCTCGCTTAAATATTTGTCTATTCTTGCGCCCTCGTCTTTTTCTACGATCAATTCATATTCCATATCAATCGGTATTTTCCTCAGCAGATTCGGTTTTCAGCGTTCTTGGAGCAATATTTTTCTTGCAGAACATTACGGAAATTACAAGCAAAACCGCACCTACGGTTATATAATAATCTGCGATATTGCAAACGGGCGGAAAAAAGCTGAATTGCAAAAAGTCCACAACGTACCCTCTGAAAACTCTGTCTATCAGATTTCCGAAACCGCCGCTTAATATAAGGACAGTAGCCGCAAAAAACAGCTTGCCTTCGATTTTATACTTATACAAAACATATCCGAAAACTGAAAAAACTGCAATTGTAATAATTATAAATATCCACTGCTTATTCTGCATAATACCGAAAGCAGCTCCTCTGTTCTCAACATAGATCAAATGATAAAAGTTTTTTATTATCTCGACATAGCCTCTTTTTTGTACCACATTGATAGCATACAGCTTAGAAAGCTGATCGGCTGCAACAAGGAGTACAAACAGAATAATACCAATTATCGCCACACAAAAACCTCCGCTTAACAAATAATAATTTCTCAGATCAAATACACAGCTAAGGAACTGTGAAGAAATAACTTTTTACTTTTAGAGGTGCCCTTTACAGTTCCTTAGTCAGCGATCTTTGTACGGTATTGCCCGTATTATTATACTATCTGTTTATCAAACAAGCGATCTCAATACCTTTGAGCAGCGTGCGCATACGCAAGGATTCTCAGCGTCTTGTCCTACTGTGGTACTATATGTCCAGCAGCGTTCGCACTTGCCGCCTTCTGCCTTGTTTACCTCGATTTTAAGCTCTTTTGCGCTCTCGTCGTTTACGATCTCTACACCCGAAACGATAAATGCGTCTTTAAGCTCGCTTTCAACGGATTTTACGAACTCGTACTCGCCGCCTGTACAGCTAAGCTTGATAGATGTTTCAAGAGATGTTTTTACAAGCTTCTGATTTACAGCAACCTCAATAGACTTCTTAACAAGGTCACGAAGCTCGTGAATCTTATCCCAGCGGGCAATAAAGTCATCGTCTGCGTTCACATCTACCTTAGAGGGCATGGAGTTGTATACAACGTGGCTTGCGTCTGCGTTTGCTGCGTGCGGCATAAACTTCCAGATCTCGTCTGATGTATACGCAAGAATAGGCGTGATCATTCTCGTCATAGCGTCAAGAATGATATACATAGCACTCTGAGCTGCACGTCTGAGCTTGCTGTCGCTCTTTTCTGTATAGAGTCTGTCTTTGAGTACATCAAGATAGAAGTTAGACATATCAACAACACAGAAGTTATGAACAGCGTGATAAACCTGATGAAACTCGTAAGCATTATATGCAGCCTCGGTTTTATCAATAAGCTCATTGAGCTTGTTAAGCGCCCACTTATCGATCGGATAAAGCTCGTCTACGGGGAGCATATCCTTATCGGGATCAAAATCATAAAGGTTACTGAGAATAAATCTTGCGGTATTTCTGATTTTTCTGTAAGACTCGGAAAGCTGCTTGAGAATATCCTTTGAGATACGAATATCTGCGTGATAGTCCGAAGAAGCAACCCACAGTCTGAGAATATCTGCGCCGTACTGCTCAACTACCTCGCTCGGAAGAATACCGTTGCCTAAGGATTTAGACATCTTTCTGCCCTGACCGTCAACAACCCAGCCGTGAGTGAGTACAGTTTTATACGGTGCTTTTCCGTTAGTTGCAACAGATGTAAGAAGTGATGACTGGAACCAGCCTCTATACTGGTCTGCGCCCTCAAGATAGAGATCAGCAGGGAATGTAAGGTTCTCTCTTTCTCTGAGTACAGCGGCATGAGTAGAGCCGGAATCGAACCAAACGTCCATAATATCCTTTTCTTTATCGAAGTCTGTACCGCCGCATTTTTTACATACGGTGCCTTCAGGAAGAATCTCTGCGGCAGTCATTTCAAACCATGCGTTAGAGCCCTTTTGTCTGAACAACTCTGCAACTGCCATCATAGCTTCTCTTTCGATATGCGGTTCACCGCACTTCTTACAGAAGAAGATCGGAATCGGAACGCCCCATTTTCTCTGACGTGAGATACACCAGTCTTTACGGTCACGAACCATTGAAGAAATTCTGTCCTCGCCCCATGCAGGAATCCATTCAACACTCTTGATAGCCTCAAGTGTTTCCTCCTTGAAATCGTCAACAGAGCAGAACCACTGGTCTGTTGCGCGGAAAAGAACAGGTTTTTTACATCTCCAGCAGTGCGGATACTGGTGAATGATCTTCTGAAGTGCAAACAATGAGCCTGTTTCTTCAAGATACATAGCGATAGGCTTGTTAGCGTCCTCTGTTGAAAGACCTGCAAATCTGCCTGCTTCTTCTGTAAGGATACCGTCTGCATTTACTGGTACAATGATCGGAATTTCGGGATAATTTCTGCATACCTCATAGTCCTCAACACCGTGACCGGGAGCTGTATGTACACAGCCGGTACCGCTTTCAAGCGTTACATGATCGCCTACAATAACAACTGACTGTCTGTCAAGGAAAGGATGCTGAGTCTGCATATATTCAAAATCGGAGCCTTTAAATCTTGCGGCTACCTCGTAATCTGTCTTATTTGCGGCAGCCATAGCCTCTTTGTAGAGGTCCTCTGCCATGATATAGTATTCATCTCCACTCTTTACAGCAACATAATCAAAACGAGGACCTACGCAAATTGCAACGTTTGCGGGCAATGTCCATGTTGTTGTTGTCCAGATAACGAAGAAGGTTTTGTCTGCGGGAATGTTCTTTGCAGAGAGTACGCCCTTATCGTCTGACACTCTGAACTTTACATAGATAGAGTGACAAGGATCTTCGGCATACTCAATCTCTGCCTCTGCAAGAGCTGTCTTACAATCTGCACACCAATAAACAGGCTTCAAGCCCTTATAGATGTAGCCCTTGCAAGCCATTTCAGCGAATACCTCGATCTGCTTTGCCTCAAATTCGGGAAGCAAAGTGATATACGGGTTTTCCCACTCGCCCAATGCGCCCAAACGCTTGAACTGATTTCTCTGATCGTTGATATAGCCGTCAACAAAGTCACGGCAAAGCTTTCTGAGCTCAACTACGGAAATATCAGAGGAGTTGCCTACGCCTGCTTTTGCTCTTGCTTTAAGCTCTGTGGGCAGTCCGTGAGTATCCCAGCCGGGAACATAGGGTGCTTTATAGCCCGTCATATTTTTATGTCTGATGATAATATCCTTGAGTACCTTATTAAGCGCTGTACCGAGGTGAATATCACCGTTTGCATACGGAGGGCCGTCATGGAGCACAAACAGCGGTTTGCCCTCGTTCTTCTTCATAAGGTTGTCATACATTTTGTCTTTTTCCCAGCCTGCAAGTGTTACAGGCTCAGTTTTCGGCAGACCTGCCCTCATAGGGAAGTCTGTTTTGGGTAGATTCATAGTATTTTTAAAATCCTGTGCCATTGTATTTTTCTCTCCTTTTTGCGTTCTTACGCATTACCTTTAATTATTTTATATTTACGATTCTGTTTTAATATCGTAATTATCCCCGAATTTAAGCTTTCCGAATTTCTTTTCAAAAGCGGCTTTTTCTATCTCGATAGTACCCTCTGCGGCTTCTTCTGCGGCATTGGCAGCGATCTCCTCCGACATAGCCGTTGCGTCTTTAACAGCTTCCTCTATGGTACTGAAAGTATCGTCGTCAATGGGAGCTGCCTCCTCCGACTGCGAGTAGGTTTCTGTCGGGTAGCGCTTGTCAAGCTCTTTTTTAAGGTTATCTGCATCTGCTTGATCTGGCAGCTTTCTCAGTCCGTCGATCTGCTGTTCAAACAATCTTATCAAACGCTCTCTAATGCCTGCGCTTTCCTGAAGCACCTTGTCTATCATCTGTTTTTCTTTAATGATACGCTTGTTTGCGTCCTCAATAATACTATCTGCCTGTGTTCTTGCGTCTGTCAAAATTTTGTTTGCTTCTTCTTTTGCTTCGCTTTTTATTCGGTTTGCAAACTTTTCAGAGGTTATCATTGTCTGATTTATACTCTCTTTATCCTCTACAAGCTTGTCAACCTTTTTTTGAATATCCGTCACCCTTTCGGCAAGAGCAGTATTCTCTTTTTTTAATGCCTCAAAGGTTTTTGCCGCTTCGTTTAAAAACTCGTCAACCTCGTCTGTGCGGTATCCGCCGATACTCGCCTTACGAAAGCTTACTTTTTTTATCTGTTCGGCTGTAAGCATATGTATTCCTCCAGTACAACCCTTTGCATTTTTAAATTTAAAATTTAAAGCAGAAAAAGAAAAATTGAAAAGAGTTCGCCCCTCACGATAAAAGTATGCTGTGAAGCTGTGGTTTACAGATAATTTTCCATTTTCAATTTTCCATTTTCAATTTTAAAAAATTATGTTTATTTAAACTTTTTTATGTTAAGTATATTTCTGCCCTTTTTGCTGACAGCGCCGTCAGACTCTATAATGAATTTGCCGCTGCCCCTTACAGATATTTTATCCTTATCCTGAATTTTTCTGTCTGCGTCATAAACGATACTTCCGTTTACTGTAACAAGTCCGGACTCGACAGCTTTTTGTGCTTTTGCACGGCTGAGTCCTGTACACACGCTGACAACTGCGTCTGCCCTTAATGATGATACCGTGCGTACATACTCGTCAAACTCAAAGGTCTTAAACGAAAGATCGGGAGTATTCTCTGTAAACTCAACGCCTACTCTGCCTATTTTGCTTATCTGTGAGCGCACATACGGCGACAGCTCTGCTTTTATAAAAACAGCGGCTATGCCCTGCCCTATGACAATATCGCCCACAGCTTCACGCTTCAGCCCCAAAGCCATAAGCGAGCCTAAAAAATCTCTGTGAGAAAGCTCGTCATTTTTTCTGAACTTCATACCGATACAATCAATAGGAAATTCACCCACATCAGGCTTTAAAAACTCCGGATAAACTGCAAGCATAACTCTTTCGGCGTTTTCGTATCCGCCCCATAGCATATAATCTGTAATACCTCTGCTTTTCAAGACCTCTAAAGCTATCGACAAAGAATGCTCGTTCAAGAAATCAGAATAGCAGGTTTTACAGCGTTTGTCGGCGAGTACGGTCATATCTGCGATATGCAGAGAAAATCTTCGATCTTCGTCATTTGTATAGATCGGATCCTTCATTTATTTATATATCAAAGATAAACGCCGTTATTTTCAAGCTGTCCCAAAATATCGTCGCCTGTTATATCAACACCATAAGGAATTACAAGAAACGTACTTGTAGCAACACGCTTTATTTTGCCTCGGCTTGCATAAGCCGCACCACTCATAAAGTCTATTATACGTCTTGAATTATCCTTGCTTGTATTCTCCAGATTCAGAATAATAGTGTGCTGCTTCATAAGCTCGTCGGCAATTTTTCTCGTTTCGTCGCTGAAACGATCGGGAGTGAACATTACAACCTGAAGTTTTGTAGTGGTATTTATATTCACGACCTTATTGCTCTGATTACCTATAAAAGGTATTCTCGGCGATTCTTTCGGCGGTGCAGGCTTTTCGTCCTCGTAGTAATCTTCTTCGACAGCGGGCTTAACGGGAGCTTTTACCACAGGTTTCTCGTCTTCGTATTCATACTCGTCATCAGGAGTGTCCCACATTTGTTTCAGCTTCTCTAAAATGTCCTTGCCCTGCATAGATCAACTCTCCTTATATATTCTTTTTCCAAACAATGCCGAACCGACTCTCACCATATTAGCTCCGCAAGCAATTGCTTCGCTGTAATCGTCAGACATTCCCATTGAAAGGTATTCCATAGAAATATTATCTATTGTTTTACTCGAAATGTCAATAAAAATGCGGTGCATATTCTCAAAATATTTACAAATCTGAGATTTTTCGGTGCAAATCGGCGGTATTGCCATTAAACCTTTAACGCAAACGCCCTCTATCTGACTTACATTGTATAGTAATTCTTCAAGCTGTTCGGGCATAACTCCCGATTTATTTTCTTCTCTGCCAATATTGACTTCGATCAAAACATTCATATCTTTACCGTGAAGCTTTGCCTGTCGGGCGATCTCACGGGCGAGCTTTTCGCTTCCCACAGACTGAATAAGCGAAACCTTATCAATTATCTGTCTTACTTTATTTGTTTGCAGATGTCCGATAAACTGCAGATCGCATTTTGACAGATCATACTCATCATACTTGCTCAAAAGCTCCTGCACTCTGTTTTCGCCTATATACCTCAAGCCGCACCCTATCGCATGGTTTATAACCTGCGGTGCTACGGTTTTTGTGGCTGCCAGAAAGATTATGTCATCTCTTTTTCTTCCGCTAAGCTGTGCCGCCTTAGAAATATTTTCTTCTATAACGGCATAATTATACTCAACAGAAGAAAGCTTTTCTTTAAGCTCATCTGATAGCTTTTCCATTGTATAACTCCTTTCCCTGTACAACTATCTCGTCATACAGTGCAATTGTCTTACCTGTTTTCAGTGCCTTTGCGGCAGGATCAGGATCGCATATTACAAAATCCTTTTCAGCATAGATAATATTTATTTCTTCAAAAATAAGCTTATTTCCGTAAATCGTATAAACGCCCTGTACTCTTTCTTCGTGCTGACCTATGACCTCACCGTTTTCATCATAATCGTACACGGTAACATTATCATCATGAACTGCACGTCTGTTTACTCTCAAGCCTTTATAGTCTTTCGTTTTTATAGTGATCTCTTCTTCTCTGATATTGGCAAGTGAGCCGTCCATATAATCGCACTTAATTATCATAAGACCGTCCTCTGTTTTTGAGCCTTGATTAACAACTACTATCGTACCGGGAATGGTATACGAAATGACCTTAGGAATGGAGATAATAACAGTACCGTCTGCGCCTGCGGCGGCGATAGCCTGTTCGCCGGTGACAGGACAGATAAGATACCAGTTAGGGTTAGTAATTACCTTGCCCACAGCGTCTGAGGGGGGATCTTTTTTTACCTTGTTTACAAGATCAGCAGACAAAAGCTGTTCGGCTCTTTCGTAGTCGAGAGAAAGCTCATAGCCGTCTGCGGAAGAAACAAAAACACCCGATTGTTTACTTTTTACCTCTCCCAAACTTTTCGGGAGCTTTATTGCGGCAAGTTCTTCTTCAAGCTGAGCTATTCTCGGCTGAAAGTTCGCCGCACCGGAGGTGATAACTGCTCTTTCGTTATAAAGCTGAAGCAGATCGAGCTTGACCTCGCCTATGCGGTTAAGTCTGCCGCTTTGCACCGTGTTTTTAAATATACCGGTATTATATACGATCTGTGCGTCTACCGTATCAAGGTCAACGAACATATTATTTTCGGCATTAACAAGCTGTTTGAGCCTTAGAAGCTCGCTGTTTACATTGTTGTACTCCTGCCACGACTCAACGTCGTTTTCCGTTGCAAATATCTTTGCGACAGCGCCCTTTGCATTAACCTTTTCGCCGTCACCTATAATATAGGAGAGTATTCCGTCTTTTGTATTCTGTATGTACTCCTCTTTACGCAAAGCAAAGGCATTTACCTCGATATAATCGCTTAGTGTCTGATATGTTACCTGTTCTGTCTGCATCATAGAAAAGTTTGAAGTAAAAGCCAGCATTACAAAATACACTATCATAAAAAGTATAAATGTAGTACCAATAATTTTTCCAAAGTGAGAACGCTTTTTCTTTTTTCTGTAACGTCTGCGGTAAGGCTTTTCTTCGTTTTCTTCTGTTTGTTCTGTCAGGTATTCATTTTCAAAATCGTCCACTGTAATGCCCCCTTTCAATTATAGTCAAGAGTAATTATTTTTTCAGCTTGCGTCCGATATAATCAAACACATCTTCATCAAGCTCTTTAACATCGGTATAAGTATCTATATCAAACCATTTGATCTCAGCGTCACGCATAAACCATGTAAGCTGTCTTTTGGCATATCGTCTTGTTTGTTTTTTAAGCTCCTCTAAAGCCTGTTCAAGAGTAATACTGCCGTTAAAATAAGGTTCAAGCTCTTTATACCCTATCGCCTTAACAGCTGTCTTACCGCACTCTGTTTTGAAAAAATCCTTTGCTTCTTCAAGAAGTCCCGACTGTACCATAATATCTACACGCTTATTTATTCTATCGTATAAATACTGTCTGTCTTTAGCTTTTAGTCCTATCTTGACAGGAGCATACGGAGTACCGCGCAAGCGTGAGCGTCTGTTTTGCTCTGTAAGAGTTATTCCCGTTGTACGGTATATTTCAATTGCTCGTACAATACGCTTGACATTTCCCGTATTCATATTTTCAGCCGACTGCGGATCAAACTGAGCAAGCTCACTGATAAGCGACTGTACGCCCTCTTTTTCGGCTTTCAGATACAATTCTTTTCTTAGCTCCTCGTCAGTATCGCCTTCGGCAAACTCTATATTATTCAGAAGCGAATCGACATACAGCCCCGTACCGCCGCATATGACGGGCATTTTCCCTCTGTTATGTATATCTGCGGCAGCCTGCCCTGCAAGCTTAACAAAGCGTGCAACGCTGAAAGTCTGTTCGGGATCGAGAAAGCCAATCAGATGATGAGGCACACCGCACATTTCCTCTGTTGTCGGCTTTGCGGTTGCAATATCCATATTTTTATATATCTGCATTGAATCGGCAGAAACGACCTCGCCATTTAACTTTCGGGCAATTTCTACGGCAAGCCGTGTTTTGCCCGAAGCGGTAGGTCCTATCACCGATATTACATCTATTTTTTTATTCATATTATTGTATCCTGCCAAATTGTTTTTCAAGCTGATATTTTGAAAGCGTCATAGAAGTAGGTCTGCCGTGCGGACAATAACGATAATTCGGATCGTCCTCGATCATACTGTAAAGCTTTATAAGCTCCTCAGGTGTGCTTTTGTCGCCGCCCTTTACAGCGCTTCTGCAAGCTATATTGTGATACAGCCAATCGGTATATTCCGATTCTATATTCTTTTTATTCTGCAAAATATGCTCTGCCATTTCTTCAATGGTGGGCGCTATATCAAAAGCGTCGATAAACGACGGTGCAGACCTCACAAGCACAGTATTTCCGCCGAAATCGTCAAGCTCAAAGCCCGATTCATAAAACACGTCTTTGTTGTCGATAACCGCAAAATGCTGTTCGGGCGTAAGCTGTACGGCTTGCGGTTCAAGAAGATACTGCGCAAACTTTTTGCCCTGTTCTTTTTTAAGCTTTTCATAAATAATACGCTCGTGAAGCGCATGCTTATCAACAAGTATCAGCTCGTTGTTTTTCTGTATTATTATGTATGTTGAAAAAGCCTCGCCTATATATTTTATATTATCATTTTTCTGAGGTATAATCTGAGGAATCTTGTCGTCTGAGCTATCCTCATTTTTTTCGGGTACGCTGTTAGTACCGGCAGAAGTATCTTCTTGTACAGTCAAATCATTATCTACTGATACAAAAGAGGCTTCCTCTTTAACAAAAGCTTGCGTATCTTCTTCTGTCGGCTTTTCTGTGCGTACATTCACCTTATCCGTATCATCTGTATAAATGTTGATATTACATTTACGTGGTATAACGGGTGGAGCAGTATTATTGCGCATCAAAGGTACATCTGAGATAAAATTGTTTTTCGCTTCCTCTCCGATAGCTGCGGCGTGTTCGATAAGCTCGCCGTAATTTCTTACGGCTTTTTTGTCGGGCAGCTCTCTTGCAGACGGTCTTTGAACCGGCATACTATTCTTGATCTGCTCGGTTTGATACAACGACATTGTAAACGGCTTCTGATAGGAATATTTATCTACAAGTCCTGTTCCCTTCTGAGCCGGATTAATATTGATCTGCTTTACAGTATCGCCTGTTACAAGAGCCGATCTGACCGCATAATACACAGCCTCAAATACGGGCTTTTCGTTTACAAAGCGCACCTCGATCTTAGCCGGGTGTACATTTACGTCTACTGCCTCGTAAGTAATACCGAGATGAAGAACACAGCCGGGGAACTTACCCGTCATAACCATACCCTTGCAGGCTTCTTCAATTGCGGCTGAGGCTGTTCTGCTCTTAACAAAACGTCCGTTAATAAAGAAATTTTCCATTGAACGTGTAGAACGAGCCGCCTGCGGTTTTGTGACATATCCCTTTACGGCAATACCGTTAAGCTCATAATTCACAGGCGCACACGAGCGTGAAAACTCGCTGCCCAGAACAGAGTATATGCAGTTTTTCATATTGCCGTCACCGGATGTAACAAGCACCTGTTTGTTTTCTCTTATAAATGTAAAAGCGATCTCACTATGCGACAAAGCCATTTTTTCAACCACAGAAGCAACCGCATTACCCTCTGAAACATTCTTTTTCAAAAACTTCATTCTTGCCGGCACGTTATAGAAAAGATTTTTTACGATAAAGGTAGTACCCAGCGGACAGCCGGAATCCTCCATTAATACTTCGTCACAGCCCTCAATAACATAATGTGTGCCTATTTCGTCTGCGGCTGATCTCGTGATAAGCTCAACCTTTGCCACAGCTGAAATTGAAGCAAGCGCCTCACCTCTGAAGCCCAGAGTTCCTATTGAGTCGAGGTCTTCTGCAATTTTAACTTTGCTCGTGGCGTGACGCTTAAATGCGTTTCTTATATCATCACGCAAAATGCCGCTGCCGTTGTCGCTCACTCGCATAAGTGTTGTACCGCCGTTTTGTATTTCTATTGTTATTTCGGCAGCGCCGGAATCCACTGAATTTTCAACAAGCTCTTTTATTACCGACGAAGGTCTTTCTACTACCTCGCCGGCTGCTATAAGCTCGGCTACATGTTTATCAAGAACATTTATTTTTCCCATATTGTCACCTCCCGTATATATTTTCAGCCGATAATATTATTCACATATCTTTTTCAATTCATAAAGCTTGTTCAGAGCCTCAATAGGAGTCAGCGAGTTAAGGTCTATTCTTCTTATAAACTCCTCTGCCGGAGAATCGTGCATATTTTCAAACATCATTTGCTGCGACGGCGGCTCCACTGTCTTTTTCTTCGGCTGTCTGCCGGTCTTTTTACCGGTTTCAAGCTCTTTTAATACAGCCTTTGCCCTTGTTATCACCGAGTCGGGAAGTCCGGCAAGCTTTGCAACTTCAATACCGTAGCTGTCATCTGCGCCGCCGGGTACTATCCGTCTTAGAAATGTAATGTCATCTCCGCGCTTTTTTACAGCAATATTATAGTTCTTCACACCGTCAAGCTGATCTTCCATAACTGTCAATTCATGATAATGAGTCGCAAAAAGAGTTTTAGCACCGAGAGTTTTTTTGCTTGCGGTATACTCAAGTACTGCTCTTGCTATGCTCATACCGTCAAAGGTAGACGTTCCTCTGCCTATTTCGTCAAGTATAAGCAGGCTGTTTGAGGTTGCATTTTTTAGAATATCTGCTACCTCGTTCATCTCGACCATAAAAGTAGACTGTCCGCTTGCGAGATCGTCGCTTGCGCCTACTCTTGTAAATATTGCGTCTGTAATTGATATTTCCGCACTTGAGGCAGGTACAAAAGAACCCATTTGCGCCATAAGTACAATAAGTGCAGTCTGCCGCATATATGTAGACTTTCCTGCCATATTCGGACCGGTTATTATTGCTGCACGATTATCGTTATTATCAAGGTGTACGTCGTTCGGTACAAATCTTACGTCCTTTAAAAGAGCCTCTACTACCGGATGACGTCCGTCTTTTATGATGATCTCGCCATTCAGATTGATCTCCGGACGGCAGTATCTCATTTCGACCGCAGCCACCGCAAGCGATGTATAAACATCAAGCTTTGCAACGGCTCTTGCGGTAGCTTGTATTCTTGCAAGCTCGTCTGCGGCAGCGTCACGCACACTTGTAAACAGACTGTATTCAAGCGCTGCGGCTCTGTCCTTTGCTCCAAGTATTCGTCCCTCAAGATCTTTTAATTCAGGTGTAATATAACGCTCGCAGTTTGCAAGAGTTTGTTTTCTTATGTACTCGTCGGGCACAAGATTCTTATAGGAGTTCGATACCTCTATATAATAGCCAAAAACTCTGTTATACCCTATTTTAAGCTTTGGTATACCCGTTCTTTCACGCTGTTCGTTTTCAAGTCTTGCAAGCACTCCCGCAGAGTTCGACATATTCTCTTTAAGCTCGTCAAGCTGTGCATCAAAGCCTGTATTTATTATACCGCCCTCACGAACGGAAAACGGAGGATCCTCGCATATTGCCTTTGATATAAGCTCTTTTATATCTTCAAGAGTATCAATGTCACGTTTTATGGTTGTAAGCTCACCCGACTGTACAGAAGATAAAAGCTCATGTATTTCGGGCAGCTTTTCAAGCGCAGAAAGCAAGCCCCGCAGATCTCTGCCGTTAGCCGAACCGTATACTATTTTAGTCATAAGACGTTCAACGTCAGGCATACCCGATAAAGCTGCTGCAATATCTCCCCTGAGCGCTGCGTCTTTTACAAGCTCCTCAACGGCATTCAACCGCCTTGTTATCTGCCCGCAGCTCAAAAGCGGCTGTTCTATATACCGGCGAAGCAGTCTTTTTCCCATTGATGTTTTTGTGCGGTCAAGCACCCACAAAAGCGAACCCTTTTTTTCCTTTGCCCTCATGGTTTCGGTAAGCTCAAGATTTCGTTTTGTATTGTAATCAAGCCGCATAAAGCGGTTTTCTCCGTATATTTCGGGTTTGTTTATACGTTTGAGTCCTGTTATCTGCGTAGTTTTAAGATACCTCAGCAATGCGCCCATAGCACACACAATACCGCTTGACGACTGCAAGCTTAAATCAGACAGAGAAGCTGCCCCGAACTGTTCAAGCAGACACTTTTCCGCAGATTCAAACGAAAAGTATTCTTCATCGGGCATTTCTACCATGCAGTGAAGCTTATCGCTGATAAACTCTCTTGCGCATGAAAGCGTATCCACCTGACCGCCCACAAGCATTTCACTCGGATTATATCTTGAAAGCTCGCTTTTCAAAGACGTACCCTCAGCGGTAACATCTGTATGAGTGCCGTAAAGCTCGCCGGTAGAAATATCGCAGAACGCCAGATAAAACTTTTCGTCAAGCGAAAACACAGAGCATATATAATTGTTCTTTGACTCGTCAAGCATAGTGTCTTCGAGCACTGTACCGGGCGTAATAACTCTTATGATCTCACGCTTTACAATGCCCTTTGCGGTTGCGGGATCTTCTGTTTGTTCGCAGATAGCGACCTTATACCCCTTTTCAACAAGCTTTGCAATATACGTTTCGCAGCTATGGAAAGGCACACCGCACATAGGGGCACGCTCCTCTCTGCCGCAGTCACGTCCTGTCAGAGTCAGATCAAGCTCACGCGACGCAAGAATAGCGTCGTCAAAAAACATCTCGTAAAAATCGCCCAGTCTGAAAAACAGAATAGAGTCTTTATTCTTCTCTTTAATTGACAAGTATTGCTGCATCATTGGCGAAATATCTGCCATGCTCACACCTCTTTGGATCTATAATCACATACAGCCCGAACAACTGCCGCAGCTGCCCGAACAGCCCTGCGATAGATCGGTAGTTTCGGGATTTTCTCCCATTGCGGAATTCTGCACGATAGCAAGAACTCTGTGTATCTTTATATCAAATTCTTTTCTGAGTCTTGTAAACTCAGCCATATTTTCGTTAGACATTATCTGTGCATAAACATGACGCATTTCTTTGTTAAGCTCCTGCATTTTTGCGTCATCTCTGTCGGGCTTGCATGCCTCGTCGCTTATCATTTCTCTTATACTGTTATTTTTTGCGATAAGCTTGCACAGCTCCTCGTCGCTTTCGCTGTTCTGTTCTGCAATTCTCATTTTTATATAATCCTCGTCCTGCTGAACAGCTTTTCCTAATTCTCTTGCAAGTTCTATTATATCCATTTTGATTTTCCTTTTCTTTATAATATGATCTGTGGGTTATTACTCATTATTCTTTGATAATTCAGACTATGCAAAAAGTGATGTTGGTTTATTATATTGCTGTCAAACTTTGTGCGCCGCCGTGTCACGGCGGGGAAACTTTAACTCAGAACCGTACTAAGGGGCATTTTCTGCCAAAATGCCCCTCTTTCAAAAACAGTCGTTTAGACTGTTTTTGAAATTCACCCATAAAAGGGCTGGAGCGTGCCTTCGGCAAGTGCCGGCTTTGCCGTCCCTGCCTCGGCGTTTGCGGGGACTCTGTCCCCACACCCCTGCAAGCCTTTTGAAAAAGGCTTGAGCGAAAACTTTAGTTGTTTTTTCATATTATAACTTTCCCTTTGAGTATCCAGTTTCTCGCCTGCGTAACACATACATTCACAAAATTCCCGACAAGGCTATTATCTCCTTCAAACTCAACAATAACATTACCGCTCGTTCTGCCCATGAGTACGCCTTGGGTATCGGTAGTATCTTCAACAAGCACTCTGTATGTATTGCCAACCATAGCCGCACAGCGTTTTGCGGCAATTTTCTCTTGTACCTTCAAAAGCTCAGAAAACCACCTTGATTTTTCCTCTGCCGTAAAGGGATCAGGCATTTTTGCGGCAGGAGTACCCTCTCTCGGAGAATATATGAACGTAAACAGCGAGGTAAACTCTACCTCTTTCACAAGAGATACTGTATCGAGAAATTCCTCGTATGTTTCTCCCGGAAAGCCTACTATTACATCTGATGTAAGACTTAATCCGTCTATTTTCTCTTTTGCATAATTGATTATATCGAGATATTTTTCTCTGTTATAGCTTCTGTTCATAGCCTTTAACACTCTGTCGTTTCCGGACTGAAACGGTAAATGCAAATGCTTTGATATATGACGGCTTTGCGCTATAACGTCTATAAGCTCTTTTGAACAGTCCTTCGGGTGAGATGTCATAAAGCGGATCAAAAAATCTCCCTCTATGCTGTCTATCTGTCTTAAAAGGTCTGCAAAAGTAACGCCGCCTTCAAGATTTTTACCGTATGAGTTTACGTTTTGTCCAAGCAGAGTTATTTCTTTGTAGCCTGCGCTAATCATCTGTCGAGCCTCGGCTATAACAGCCTCAGGACGTCTGCTGCGTTCACGTCCTCTTGTATACGGTACAATACAGTATGTACAAAAGTTGTTGCAGCCGTACATGATCGGCAGCCACCCTTTAAACGTACCGTCACGCATTGTGGGTATACCCTCGTATACGGTCTTATCGTCAACGCCTGTTTCGTACACTCTTTTCCCTACCGATACCGCATTATAGAAAAGCTCAGGGAATTTGTGCAGCGAGTGAGTACCAAAAACAAGCCCGACAAAAGGAAAGCTTTTATAAAGCCTGTCGGTCACGTGTTTTTCTTCCATCATACAGCCGCACAAGCCAATGAGTACAGACGGATGACGGCGCTTGATATTTTTGAGCGCCCCTACATTTCCGAAAACTCTGTCCTCGGCGTGTTCTCTCACGGCACACGTATTAAACAGTATAAAGTCGGCTTCTTCGCTGTTGTCGGTAAAATCAAAGCCCATAGCGGCAAGAATACCCTTTATTTTTTCGCTGTCGGCTACATTCTGCTGACAGCCGTATGTACGAATACACGCAAGAGGTACGCTCCCCCTTGCCCTTACTGCCATGATCTCAGCCGACAAGGCTATATATTTATTATCATCACTAAATTCTTTGTATGTAAAACCGTTTGCCAAACGATACACCCCTATCGTAATTATTTCTGTAATACAACAGCGTATAAAACATCACACTATATAATACCACAAAAAATTGTATTCTTCAAGCTTTATCGTAATATTTTTGTAACTTTCAGAAATACATTTTTTATTTTTAAATTCAATTGAAAATATTTCCGGTTAAGTATATAATTATTTATAGGATCAAATGAAAAGGAATGTAATAAACTATGGATAAAATAAACTGCGTTGCACCATGTTTAATGGGTATAGAAAAGCTTTTATCAGACGAGCTTAAATTTCTTGGCGCTTCAGACGTAAAAGCCGAAAACGGCAGAGTATTTTTCAGCGGCGATAAAGCTATGATCGCTAAGATCAACATTTGCTCACGTCTTGCAGAGAGAGTATATATTCTTGTATCACGCTTTGACGCATACACCTTTGAAGATCTGTTTCAAGGAACTACTCGTGCACCTTGGGAAAGGTACATCGAAAAAGACGGAGAATTCCCCGTAACAGGAAGATGTCTTTCATCAGATCTGCACAGTGTACCGTCATGTCAGGCTATAATAAAAAAAGCCGTTGTGCAAAGGCTTATTAAGCACTACCACACTGATACTTTGCCTGAAACGGGCGCTTTGTTTAAAATAAAATTTCTGCTTATGAAAAATAATGTCTGTATTATGATAGATACAAGCGGAGAGCCGCTGCATAAGAGAGGTTACAGAGCGCTTTCAAACGACGCACCAATGAAAGAAACTCTTGCCGCCGCACTGGTTGAGCTTGCAAGAGTAAGAAGTAATCATACAGTGATAGATCCTTGCTGCGGTTCGGGTACTATACTTATAGAAGCGGCTATGAAGGCTTTGAATATTCCGGCAAACGGAAAAAGAAGCTTTGCAGCCGAAAGCTGGAGCTTGTTTCCTGCTGCGATATGGAGCGAACAGAGAAAGCTTGCCGAAGAACGCATAAAAACCGATTCCGCCTTTAAAGGTATCGGATACGATATCGACGACAACGCCCTTGAAATATGCCGACGAAATGCAAAGCTTGCCGGAGTTGCAGACTATATTACGTTTGAACACCGTGACATTCACGACTTTTCAGAAAGCTTTGAAAGAGCGTCAGTGATCTGTAATCCGCCCTACGGTCAGCGCCTTGCAGATATAGAAACTGCTCAGGAAATATACAAAGCTATGGGCAGAGTGTTTGTGAAAAAACAAGGCTTTAGTTATACGATCATTAACCCTGACTCAGACTTTGAAAGGTGCTTCGGACGAAAAGCGGACAAAAGAAGGAAACTTTATAACGGTATGATAAGCTGTCAGGTATATCAGTTTTTTAAAAACGAGCAATAAAAAGCGTTTTAGCGTGATAATGCAGTAATACTATTAAAATACGCTAATTTTTTCGGTGTTTTAGGCTAATTATTGAACGCTTTTTTAGGTATTATTCACAAAATCATAATAATTAAGGTCAAAATCCTTAACAAATATTGAATTCGTGTCATAAAAGTTGTATAATAGAATAGGATTTGTATTTACCGATCATTAAAATTTAATATAACTTTTTCTAATCTGAAAACATTAGGAGGGAATCGTGTGAGTAAGAAAAAATCTCAGAAAGAGAATGTAACCTTCAACTCATCTGTTGCCAATGCTATGTATAATGCCGAACGGGCAGAGATCAAAGGATCTATGCTGTTAAGTGCGGGATTTATAGCATTAGGTGCAATTTTCACATTGCTTGGAGGATATAAGTTTTTCTCAAGCTTCAACAATACACTCGACTCAACAGAAAACTTCGACGCCTATGCATGGCTTATCATTGTAGCCTTCGGAGTGGTATTCGTTGTTATCGGCATAATAAGTATGCTTAAATCTTTGGTGAATTTAGGGCAGTTAAGCTCTCGTGTAAAATCTACCGAATCTCACGCTTCGCCTTTCCAGAGTCAGAAGCTCAACAGAAAGGTTGCAGAAATGAATCAGGCACAGGCACGAAAGAAGGCTGCCGAACAACTGCCGCCGGCACAAATGACAAACGGAAGAATAAAGCGAGGCTTCGGCTGGGGCAAGAAAAAGAAAATGTCGAACTCCGATCTGTACGATATGTATAATTCTGCTCCGCACAGCACACACATTGATAAGGGCGCTTCGAGTCCGCCAAAGGGACCGCAGAAAGCTGCTCCCGTTATGGAACAAAAATTTGACTACGGTATAGACGAGGACAAAAAGCTCACCTTTGCTGATGAGTTCTTACAGAAAAACAAGAGAGATCCGTTTGCTCAATACAGAAAAGACCTCGGTATACAAGAAGAACCCGTACAAAAGAAGAAAAGCGCACCGAAACCACAGTTTATTCCGTCGGCAACACATCAGGCGCCTAAAACACCAATAGATCAGATGATGCCGGTCAAGGCACCTGCAAGCAACGATGACAAAACAGGTACTTTTGAGTTAGATCTGACACCCTCAGTACCCGCTGCCCCCGTTGCCGCTTCACTTAATAAGGCTGCTGCCGCAGCGCCTGCGTCTGCACCTTCGCTTACAAAAGCTGCTCCTGCAGCGTCGCTTGAAAAGAAATCTGATATCTCAGCAGCAAAACCTGCTGAAAAATCAGAAAAGCTCGACGCAAGCAGCATTACAATAGACAGTTCGCTTATTTTGCAAATGACCGGTGAAAAAGAAGAAAATCCCGTTGAAGAAAGTAAACCGAGTGCAGCAGATAATGTTGCTAAAACAGCTCGTACACTTCACGATACATCTAAAACTGCTCTTGATCTTTCCTTCGGTGATGACGACTTCTTTGCTGACAGCACCACAAGCGATAGCAAGACCGAACCGGCAGTTGAAGAATCTGTCAAAGAACCCGAACCGGAACCGGCTGTTGAAGCTGTAACCGAAACACCGCAGAATAACGATTTTATATCAAACCGTGCAAAATCACTTCACGACACTTCAAAAACAGCTCTTGATCTCTCGTTTGGTGAGGACGATTTCTTCTCATCAGATACCACAGCAGCTACACAACAAGAGACTGAGTACGATAATACTGCAAACAACTACGAAAACGAAGCAGAGGAAGAAGAAGAATATTATCCTGCTTCTCCGTATGGATATCATCATGAAGATGATGACGGTATGTTCTTTGCAACAAGACGAGATAAGAACATAGTAACACAGGATAAGGCGCAGCAAGTCGCAGCACAGCATAATGTTGGTCATGCATCTTCTTATATTGATTATTCAAGCACATCTGCTTTTGTTACTGACACTACATATACAAAGCAATCGCAAAAGGCATCAACACAGCAAGCCAATACAGAGAAAAAAGCACCTCCGGCAGAGCTGAAAAAGCCGATACTGCAAAAGCCGGAGTCCGGAGTCAGCGAAATAAGAGTAGACAACAAATTTGACGAACGCAACAAAGAACAAGCCTTGCAGAATCTCAAACAAAAGGTAACTCGTTCTACTACATACGACTTCTCACTGTTTGAGGATATCAAGGACGGCAAAGCACAAACAACCACTACAACGCCTGAACCTGCTCCCGTTCCTGCGGCTTCTGCTCCTGCACCACAAGCACCAGAACAGCCTAAGAGAGCAAAAAGGGAAAAGCACGAGGTAAGCTCAGATATAGTAAAGAACGGAACACCGGCACAAAGAAAATATGTTGAAGCTTCTGAGTTTGACGAGTGGACTTGCCCGCAATGCGGAAAGGTAAATCAAGAATACGTTGCAATTTGTGCCTGCGGCAGACGTAAGCCAAGACCAAGAAAAAGCAAATAATACAAGCATAAAAAAAGGAACTGTCGAAAGGCAGTTCTTTTTTTAGCTTCAAACAGTAGGTGCATACCCTTTTCCGGATATGCACCTTTTATTTTAGAGGTGTCCTTTAATTGGTATTAATCATCTGATTTTTTCTTAGTAAGTATCATTATTACAGCCACAATAACAGCTGCTGCCAATACACCGCACGCAAGATAAATTCTTCCGTCACCGGTCTGCGCTGAATCCTGTCCTGTATAGTATTGCGGCTCGCCTTTATAAAGCTGCTGCTCATGCTTAATAAATGCCTGTGTTGGATCTGATTTTGTATCAGAATTTGAAATACGCGAAGAAACATTACTTGCCGTATCTGTTGCCGTATCTGTTGCCGTATCAGTTGCCGTATCTGTTTCGGTATTAACTTCCGTATCGCTTGCACTGTCTGTATCTGCGGCTGAATCGCTGTCTGTTGTCGGTGCTGTATACTCGATAACAAAATCAGGCTCAAATCTCAATACAGCAGGAGCGCCGCTTGCGTCCTTCTTATCTATCTGTACTGCAAGCTGTGAAACAAGCTTATCTTCGGGAATAGTGATCTCTCCCTTTTCGTCTGTGGTATAGCTGTCACCGTTTACTGTTACATTAGCGTCTGTAACAGGGTTTACTTCGGGAGCAGCGTTTCCTTTATCGTCATATACCATATCATTACTCTTAAATGCAATAACACCTTCTGAAAGCTTATCTGTATCTGCAAAGGGTATCTGACACGGATATCCGCCAAAATACAGCACCACGCTGTCGCCCTCTTTTAAGTTGAAGTCGCCAATGCCAACCATGGGAGTTTCACCGTTTACCGAATAATACCAGCCGTCCCAGCCGCCGTACTTTCCGCCTGCAATACCGTTTACAGCCGTAATATAGCCTGTATCGGCACCGGTTATCTCAATAGTATCGTTTTGTTTATCGAGCGTCACAAGTGCGTCTGCAACCGTAATATCGGACTTTTCGCTTTTAACTGATACCGTATCGAAAAACAAGTTTTTCTCGTCACCCTCAATGCGCATTTTTACGTTAAGCGAATTATCAGCAGATACTGCAAACGGCACACTGACCGCAAGCATTATACCTGCACTCATAACTGCAATAGTTCTTTTTAAAAAGCTCATATTCTTTTCTCCTCTCCTGTCAGTTACAACATCATTATACATTATTTTTAAAAAATGTCAAGATATCAGAAAAAATTTCCCAAATAGTCGCCTGCATCGTTTATCACATCATCTAATGCTGATGTAACTGTTGAAGCAACCTCCTCTATAATATTCTGCAAAACATCCTCGCCCTGATCGTTATCTGTCTGATTATTCTCATTATTTGCGTCATTATTTGTGTCACTGTGTTCCTCTATCGGCTCTACAAAATAGTTGTCATCTTCCTCGTAGTATTCTTCCTCAGTGCTGTAATAATACTCCTCATCGGGCTGTGATGAAGTTACAACGTCAATATCTGAATCTGTTTCTTTCTCGTCATCTGTGGAAAGAATTCTGCTTACAATGCTGTCCAGAAAGTCGGGCAGCAGACTTGAAGAAGTGCTGTCGGTACTTTTTTCCGATTTTTCGGATTCGTCGGTATCCTTAGAATAAAAATCGTCGTCAAAGAACGGCAAATGACGCTTGCTTTCTGTTGCAGTATCCGTATCCTTATCTTTATCCTTATCTGACTGCTTATCTCTGCTTACAGTTGAAGTCACGGCACTGCCGGAATTATTTGAAGAATCGCTATGTGTTCCCGGCAGCACAAGAACTCCTGAAATGAACAACCAGAGTACAACACCGATAATTGAAATGATAAGAAATACTAAAACGGTATTCAAGAAGTTTCCGCTGCTTTTCCTGCGTTTTTCTTTCGGCTCCTCATAGTCTATAAAGCTCTGTTGTTTACGTGAGGGCTTCGGCTTAACTGCCTCTGAAGATTTGCTCACTGAAACATTGTCAAAGCCGTCGCCCATAAGACCGTTTAAGAAATCCTCAGGATTTTGTGTACGCTTTTCGTAATCAACACGCAAAGCCCTTAACATAGCCTTTTCAGCTCCCGGTGTTATAGGTACTCCAAGCTGCGAGATAGAGGTAACTGTATCGTTTGTATTACGCTTTATAGCAGACGGAACAGTAACTCCCGTGAGCATTTTATACATTGTTGCGGCGGCAGCATAAACGTCTGTCCACGGTCCCTGATCCATATTCAGATAGTAGAGCTCCAGCGCACTATAACCAGAACGGAGTTTTCCCGATTCTCTTTGTGTGTATACGTTTTTATTGAATTCCGATAAATTATAGTCGAGCAGGTATACGTCGCTGTCGTTTGTAACAACGATATTGTCAGGACAAATATCACCGTGAATAATACCAAGCTTATTTAACTTGCGCAAGCCCTGCAAAACGCCTGTAATAATAGTAATTGTTGCGTGATACGAAAGCTTTCCCTTGCGCTTTAATACAGACGCAAGAGTTTCGCCTTGTATAAGCTCAGTTACAACATAAGCCGTACTGTTTTGTTTAAAGAAGTCGATCATAGGCGGCACACACTTTATATCATTTTGCGAAAGACGTTTATTTTCGTCAATAAAAGCGTCCATACCGACAGCAAGCTTTGCTTCGCTTTCGTCTGAAATTGGCATAACATCTCTGCCGTTTGGATCTCTGTTTGCAAGGTATGAGGGAATATATTCCTTTACAACAACATTTGTATGCGTATTAGTATCAAAGCACTGATACGCAACGCCAAACGCACCGTATCCCATAACATTTATAACAGAGTATCGTTCTTGAATTTTCTCTCCGCTTCTCAGATAAAACGAGCCCGCATGAGATGAATTTGAACGTATATTCTGCTTTGTTTTCGGCGGACGGCTTGATTGTTGAGCTGGTATTTCGATCTCCTGAGTATCAGACTTTCTTGAAACTCTCGTTTTACTTCTCGGCTTATATCCGCAATGAGGACATTCCGTCTTGTTATCCTCATAAGTTTTTCTGCAATTTAAACACCTTTTCATATATTTTCCTCCGTAAACATTCAATACCTTCTCAATGTATACTATTCAGCATACTGCACTATTACTACTGTTGAATTATCCTGCAAAGCGTTGTTTCTTCTGGCAACGGCAAGATTGATCTCCTTACAGCAGTTATATACATCATCATAATATTCTTTAATGATAGACGCAATTTCGTTTTCTGTCAAGGTGTTTGTAACACCGTCTGAGCATAGCATAAGCAGATCGCCGCTTCGCATAACATACGGTTTTGAATTTATATCACGATACGCAACTCCGCCCATACCAAGATAACTAAGCAGAGAATCCTTCTGCGGATCATGCTCTGCCTGCTCTGCCGACAAAACACCGTCATCAACCATTTTATCAAGTATCTTCTTATAATTATGAGAGCTTGTAATACGTTTAAGCTTTCCCTGTTGATAAATAAAAATACTGCTGTCACCGACACTTGCCCAATAAAGCCTGCGGTTTTCTATAATAACAGATACCATAGTAGTACCGGCGCCCTTGTCGGTATTGAGATCGTCCCAGCGGTTTATCTCACAATCTATGTAATCTATCATTTCAGAAAAAAACTTAGGAATATCAACTTTAGTTGTAGGAAGCTTATCAAAAGCAAGCTTCAGCATAGAAACGGCAGTAAGGCTTGCCCTGTCGCCTGCCTCAAGACCGCCCATACCGTCGCATACAACAGCTAAAGTACGCCTCAGCCTGAAAGGAGAAAGCGGTATAGTATTCGTTACAAAATAAGAATCCTGCTGTTCGTTTCTATGCCCAATGTGTGAGTCAGCGGCGGTAATAATAAAAGACTCCCTATGAGTTAGCTTTAATATCTGCGGTATTTCATCTGCAAAATTTGAAAAAAAACTTTTGTCGAGAGTTCTTTTAAGCTTTGGCGGCTTTATAAACCGTTTTTTGTGTCTGCGTCTTTCTTTATCCCTATCGTTAAAGCTTTCGTTTGAGGAACGCTTTATTTTTATTTTCTTGCTGTTTCTACTCATATCGTACTAACACCGAATCTGAAAATTAGGCGGCAATTTTTCAACAAACTGCACTTACCCATTTATATATTGTAACAGTAAAGTATAGTACCATATTAATTCAACGTAAAAAATTTATGAATTTTTAATACCAGATATTACCTAAACGTATCAGAATCATACAAAAAGCGTATACATCAAAAAAATCTTGCAAAAAATGACAGAATATGATAGTATAAATAAGCAAATAACTATTTACACTATGATTAAGGAACCTCTTACAGAGGGCATGACACTCATTTTTTCGTCAAACTGCACTCAAATCACTTGAAATACGACAGTATTCCTGCGAGAATTTTTTGAAGATCTAACGGCACAATATGAGTTGATTTCCTTAACAATTCAACACATACAGAATAGAGATGATGTATTTTGCTTAAAATGTTTCGTACAGAACAAGATAAAATAAAAGAAACAGACAGAATACAAAGCGGAGTCTGGGTAGAGCTTATAAATCCCGAAGAACACGAGGCAGAAAAAATAGCTAAGGCATTGAACATTGAAATTGAAGATATTGTCGCCTCAACAGACCCCGATGAGAAAAACCGTATTGAATTCATTAACGACTATACCCTTATACTTGTGGATATGCCAATACAGGAAATACGTCACGGCACAACCAACTATACGACTATTCCTTTAGGTATAATACTTACAGCAGAGAACGTAGTAACAGTATGCACAGTAGAAAGTCCGATATTATCATACTTTCATCAAGACCATGCTCACGTTATCTCTACAAAAAAGCTTATACGCTTCATATACGAGATACTTCTCAGAAACGTTCTGTTTTATCAAAAAGCCCTTACAGAGATAGACAAAATAAGGGCAGAATTTGAACGCAACGTAGAACATACCACAAAGGAATCTGATATAATCCGACTGCACGAGCTTGAAACAACGCTCGTATATTTTGCAACAGGACTCAGAGGCAGTATTAACGTACTATACAGACTTAAAAGGTACAAGCAGTTCAAGCAGTACCCCGAAGACGAAGAGCTTCTCGACGACATAATAATTGAAAATCAACAGGCTATCGAAATGACCGATATCTACCGCACTATAATTGACGGTACAAAACAGCTTATTTCATCTGTAATGGATAACCGCCTGAACCAGGTAATGAAACGGCTTACCTCAATTACAATTATACTATCAGTTCCGACAATAGTTTCCGGTATGTATGGTATGAACGTAAATTTAGACGGTATGCCTTTGGCTAAATCATTATACGGATTCGGTGCTATCACAGTAATGATAATCATTGTTTCTTTACTGCTTTATTACTGGCTCAAGAAAAAAGATATGATGTAAAATTAAATTATACTTTCTATAACCAACTTAATATATTTAGTCATGTAACAATAGCTTTATGACCATTCGTTATACAATAACACCTCACGCCCCTGTACTTTGATAAAGGGTTGTGAGGTGTTGTTTTTCTTTATTGATCGGCAACTCTCTCACACACTACCATATAGCGATATGTACTCTCGCCGTATGGGTGACATGTAAGAAGTGTAATCAGGTCTTTTCCCTCTTGAATATAGCATTTTTCGATGTCATAAGGGCTGATAACCTCGGTATACGCTACTCTGTACTGCAAGGTTTCCCACGGATTAGTTATATAAACGTCGTCGCCCTCGTTAAGAAAAACGATATTATCAAAAAATATTTTTCCTATGTATCCACGGTGCGCCGCAAAAACAGCGTTTGTACTCTCTCCGCCGATAGGCATTGACGAATAAGAAAGCTGTACCGCCCCGAAATTCATATTATACTGATTTGCACCGAGGTATATCGGCAGATCCATATCAATAGCAGGTGCGGAAATATGACCGAATACATTGTCATAAAGGCTGTATGTGTACAGATTAAATGACGGCTGTTCATACGCAAACGGATCGTTGAGTTCATATTGCCCGTACTCAAGAAGATCATTGTTATACTGCTGCATCTGCTCACGCAAAAGCGAAAGCCAAGCCCAGTTAAGCTCTTGCTTGTCGGTATCAATAGTTATATCGTTGTCGGAGATATAATCCTCTATGGTGTATTCAGTATCTGTACTTTCGTTTATCTCGCTGATAACTCTTTCGATCTCTCCGGTATCGGTGTTTTCGATCATCTTCTTTATTTCAATATCGTATTCAGAAATGGTTTCTTTCATATTCTGATTATTTACAAAGCTTGAAACAGGCGAATACAATATTATACCCATACCAACGGCAATTAACAAGCTTCCGATAATAACTAAAGCTTTAAATCGTTTCATTCGCTGTCACCGCCGCTTTCATCATTGTTTGCAGCCGTATTTTCAGCATTGTCGGCTGTACCTGCGCTTCGTGCTTCAACTCTTTTTAACAGCCTGTTATACTGTACAATTGAGATCACAAGCCATACTATAACGCCTGTAATGATGAGTACAACAACAATAAGCACAAGCCAAAGATTAATATTTCTTCCGTATACATTTACCTTTGCTTCGGTATGCAAGAATTCATCAACCATATTTTTCTTTTCGGCAACGGGCAAAGGTGCGTCTGCTGTTGCAGAAGTAACAGTAACAGGCTTTTCGGTAATGGCTTCGATCTTACCCGACTTTCCGAAAACTACCTCGCCGTTAAATGCGCTTCGCTCACCTCTGACCAACAGGCGGTGAGAATTTATGCCGTAGGGATAACAGGTAAGTAAGGTAATATAGTCTTTACCGCTGATAATGCCAAGATCGGAATTATCATAAGGCTCTACGATTTTTATCTGATCTACTTTATATGCGTGAATTTCGTCAATGTACTGGATATAGAACATATCGCCTTCTGCAAGCTTATTAAGATCGGTAAACAGCATAGAACGAGGAAGTCCCGTATGACCTGTCAGAACACAGTGCGAGCTTTCACCGCCAACGGGCAGAGAAGTATTTCTCAGGTGACCTATACCCTGTTCGAGTGTTTCTGAGTTAGTACCTCTGTATATCGGCAGTTCAACATCTATTTTAGGTATTTTTATGATCGCCAGAACGTCATTACCCGCATTGAGCGCTTGTGTATAACCCGAACCGTCGTCGTATGATCGGTCAATTTCGTCCTCATCAGTCGAAATGATGTCAAGCTGTCCCTCTGCAAGCTTTTGGTTATACTCGGCAGCAGCGTCTTTGATCTGATTTTTCGTTTCGGTATTCATATTGCAGACCATTGCATTATATTCGTCCTGTACCGAATTTTGTTTCATTACGTTTATGATATTGCCAATGATCGGATACAATACAAAAGCAATACCAGTAATAAGCATGATAACAGCAATTATTTTTCTTCTCATTTTTGCGCCTCTTTATATAAAAAATCTACAATATGAATTATAACACATAATTTTATTTTTGTAAATTGACTGCACAGTAAAACGATTTATTTTTATTTTGGCAGTTGTAATATTGAATTTGTTTTGTTATAATAGTTTTGCACATTGAACTACGGAGGTTTTTAAATGTCTGCTGACCTGCACTGTCATTCTGTTTATTCCGACGGTACTCTTACCGTAAAGGAGATCATTCTGCTTGCAAAAGCGCAAGGACTTCATGCCGTTGCTATTACCGACCACGATACATTTTCAGGGTGTAATGAAGCTGTTGATCTCGGCTCAAAAATTGGTATTACGGTAATACCCGGTGCGGAAATATCTTCATATGACTATAAGCGCAACCGAAAAGTACATTTACTGTGCTATATGCCGCAGGACGAAAGCATTATCAAGCCTATGACAGACCTTACAACAAAGCTTCGCACTCGTTCTGTATTATCTGCTGTACCTATTGTATTAAAGCACTACCCCATACCGCAGGAAATGATTTTTTCAAGCGTGACGCCCGGTTCGGGACTATTCAAGCAGCATATAATGACAGCACTGATAAACGCAGGTTATACAAACGACATTTACGGAGAATTATTTCGCAGCCTTTTCGGGAAAAACGGTATAGCAAAAATACCGTATAGATTACCCGACGTTTTTGACGCACTAAAACTGATAAGAGAGTCAGGCGCAGTTTGTGTGCTTGCTCACCCGAATGTATATAACAGCTACGAGATAATACCTGAGCTGATCTCTAACGGATTAGACGGTATAGAGGTAAATTATCCTCGTGCAAAAGACTCAGATCATGAGGTCTTGGGTGAGCTTTGCCGAAAGAATGATCTTATTATCACAGGCGGTACGGATTTTCACGGCAGAAACACTTCTTCGCCGTTAAAGATAGGCACAGGGTTCGCAACAGACGAACAGCTTGACAAGCTTATAGCTCTTGCAGAAAAAAGAGGACATACATTTACTTCTAAAAATATAAATAAAAAAAATTTTAATAAAACCGTTGACAAACAGCCGGTTTTAATATATAATAAATAAGCTGTTTGATTACAGCTTTCGAGGTGTAACTCAGTTTGGTAGAGTGCTTGGTTTGGGACCAAGATGCCGCAGGTTCAAGTCCTGTCACCTCGACTTGTAAAGAATCATATTCCGCATAGATACCTAAAATGTGCTTAAAATAACTTAGGTGTTTATGCGGTTTTTGTGTTTTACTAATAAATTTTTGCTGTATCATTGTATATACAAAGCTCTGATAAATACAATACAGCCAATTATCTGCCCACACCGAAAAAAAAATCTGCTTATTTTATCTAATCTTAGAATTACTGCTTGTAACAAACCGCTGTATGTGTTATACTAAAATAAGTATAATTATAATGGAAGTCGGAAAAATGCCATTGGGCTTATTCCGCATTGTTTGAGTTTGATTAAGCGGTTACACCCGCTTGAATGGGGTATTGGTTCTATGAAGAAAACAGATGTTTTGATAATAGGCTCCGGTGTGGGCGGTTTGTTTTGTGCTCTAAATCTGCCTGCATACAAAAATATTTTGATAATAACAAAGGATATTTGCGAAAACAGCGACTCGTTTTTGGCTCAGGGCGGTATTTGTATGCTTAAAGACGAAAGCGACTATCAAAATTATTTTGAAGATACTATGAAAGCCGGACATTACGAAAATCGTAAAGAATCTGTCGATATAATGATACGTTCTTCTCAAGATGTTATCTCCGATCTTGTAGGGTTCGGAGTAGAATTCGAGAAAAACGGCAATGACTTTGCTTTTACAAGAGAGGGCGCACACTCAACACCGAGAATACTGTTTCACAAGGATATTACAGGCAAAGAAATTACTTCAAAGCTTTTAAGCGAGGCAAAAAGCAGAAAAAATATTACCATTATGGAGTATACCTCTATGATCGACCTGCTTATCGAGGATAATAATTGTCTTGGCGCCGTTGTAAAAAATGCTGACGGCGATATATACAATATCTTTGCAGACTTTACTGTACTTGCAACAGGCGGTGTGGGCGGTTTGTACGTACACTCTACAAACTATCGTCACTTGACCGGCGACGCTCTTGCTGTATGTATGGAGCATGGTGTAGAGCTTGAAAACATAGACTATGTACAGATACACCCCACTACCCTATACGCCTCTACAAGAGGAAGAAGATTCTTGATATCTGAGTCTGTAAGAGGAGAGGGCGCTGTTCTGCTTGACGCACACGGAAACAGATTTACAGATGAGCTTCAGCCCAGAGATGTTGTTACTCAGGCGATCAGAGAACAGATGAAAAAAGACGGTACTCCTCATGTATGGCTGTCACTTAAAAATATTAACGAAGAAGAAATAAAAAAGCATTTCCCGAATATATATAAACAATGCCTTGAACAGGGCTATGATGTTACTAAAGAGAGTATACCCGTAGTACCTGCACAACATTACTTTATGGGCGGCGTACACGTTGACTCAGACAGCAAAACGACCTGCGGTCATCTTTATGCAGTAGGTGAAGCAAGCTGCAACGGTGTACACGGAAAAAACCGTCTGGCAAGCAATTCTTTGCTTGAAAGTCTTGTATTCGCCAAACGCTGTGCAAAGCATATTTCGGCTGATACGTCAAGCAATACGCCTGATGACGATATAGTAAGTAAGTACGAAAAAATTACAGCCGAAAAAACTGACTACCTTGTACTGCGTGACGATTACGTTTCGTATATGAGGGGAGAAATCGAAAAAGCCGGGGAGAGAAAAAAACATGAACAATAATATTACTATGAAGCTTAACGCTGATGAGCTTATTATGCTTGCTCTTAAAGAAGATATTTCAAGTGAAGACGTTTCTACAAATGCCGTTATGCCCCACTATCAAAAAGGTGAGGTTCAGCTTATTGCAAAGCAGGACGGTATTATTTGCGGTCTGTATGTTTTTCAGAGAGTTTTTGAACTGCTTGACAGCAATACAGTAACAGAGTTTTACTTCAAAGACGGCGACGCCGTACATAATAAAGATATAGTAGGCAAGGTTACAGGCGATATCAGAGTACTTCTTTCAGGCGAGAGAACAGCGCTCAACTATTTACAGAGAATGAGTGGTATCGCAACTTATACAAACGAAGTAGCAAAGCTCTTTGAGGGCAGTAATACAAAACTTCTCGATACAAGAAAAACTACTCCGAATATGCGTATTTTTGAAAAGTATGCAGTAAAGACAGGCGGCGGCAATAACCACAGATACAACTTATCAGACGGCGTACTGCTAAAGGATAATCATATAGGCGCTGCCGGCAGCGTTGCAAAGGCGGTTAAAGCTGCTAAAGAGTATGCTCCTTTCGTAAGAAAAATTGAGGTAGAGTGCGAAACACTTGAAATGGTCAAAGAGGCAGCCGACGCAGGCGCTGATATTATTATGCTCGATAATATGCCTATCGGCGTTATGAAGCAGGCTATCGAGATAATTGCAGGCAGAGCCGAAACTGAGTGCTCAGGCAACGTTACAAAGGAAAATGTTGAGGCGCTCACAAAAATCGGTGTAGACTATATTTCAAGCGGTGCACTTACACATTCTGCACCTATTCTTGATCTGTCACTTAAAAATCTTCACGCTGTTAATTGATTGGTTTCCACAAGAAATAATAAGGCAACATAACACAAAGTAAGCATTTATCTGTGGTATGTTGCTTTTTGATTGAGGAGGAAAAAACTTGAGTACAATCGAAAAAACAGAATTTATACTTATTTGTATTATTGCAGCAGTCTTTTGCTTCTTTACTTTTTATTTACTTATAAAATCAAAGAAAGCTAAGAAAAACTATGAGCGAAGAATCAAGGTGCTTGAAAAAGAGCTGCGCTTTGATTATTTGACCGGCGTTTTGTCAAGAAAAGCATTTATTTCTGAAATGAACGAAGAACTTGCCTCAACCGGTATAGGCGCTTTGCTTATATTTGATGTAAACGGTTTTAAATCAGTAAACGATACGTTCGGTCACGCAGCAGGCGATGAATTTATTAAGAGATTTGCTTCTCGTATATCAAAAGCTTTTGACAAAGAGATCGTCGGACGTCTCGGCGGAGATGAGTTTGTTGTATTCATAAAAGGAAAATGCGACAAAGAAAAAATCAACAATACTATAAAAAAATCCGGTGTTGCAGAATTTTACGATAAGCCTACAAAGCTTACTCTTACTTCTTGCTGCGGTGTTGCTGCATCTCCTGAAAATGGCAATACTTTTGAAGACCTTTATGCGGCAGCAGACAAGGCTTTATACCGTTCAAAAAGTTCATCTCACAGCATTGTTTACTGTAATACACAGAACGAAGAATTCTAAAATAAATATTTTTTACACAATACGACTTTTTTGTCCACTATCCGACTAATTATTATTCTATCTTTTACATTTAGTTTGTCGATTTAGTATATTATCAAAATAATTTGTAAAATTTTCAAATACCTTGTTGACGAATAGCTTTTATTTTTATATAATATTATTAGTAATATTTGATAGATTAATGTTAGGAGCAAAACATATATGTCTAAAGACACTACTTGGTCATTTTCGGAAGATGAGAAAAAAGCGTATATAAAAAACTTGACAAACGAATTAGTTACACTCAGAACACAGGCAGGATTATCACAAGAAGAGCTTGCGTCAATAATTGGCGTATCACGTCAGACATACGGAACAATAGAACGAAACCTCAGAACAATGTCATGGGATACATATTTAGCACTGATAATGTTTTTTGACTACCAACAAAAAACACATGAGCTTCTACGTTCACTCGGCTGCTTTCCTTATGATATTATCAAAAAGTTTAACAACAACAACGACAGCGCGGGTACAATAGATATTAATTCTTTTTTACCATTCAACTCAGATATGATTCTTTCATCACTTGACGAACAGGCGATCAATAACATAAAAATGATAATCATGCTTGAATACGCTCGTTGTACAAAGACTTCCGGTGAAACGATAGTAAAGGCTTTTGACGGTGTTACATTTTCAGCAAATACTGCAAATAACGATAGTATGCAGCATGAGGCAAATCCGGTAAAAAAAAGACGAGGCAGACCTCGTAAAAATAATACAGCGTAACCGATCAAAAAAGATTATCCCCACAGATTATATATACTGAGGGGATTTTATAATGTATAAAATTCATTCATTGTAGGCATAATATCACTAAAAAAGAAAGGATAATTACAATGACTGATAATTATGATAAAGATAAAATCAAAAATGCGATCAAGTACTCAAACTGTGAGATCCCGCCCGAATATATGAACGACGCACTAAGAAGCGGACCTTTATACGGTGTTATGCTGCTTGCTGAGAGATACAAGACAGATGACAGAACAAACTGTGCGATACCCTCAGACACAGCCGTTGAAGAAGTAAGGGATTGGAGTATCGAGAAGAAAGTATAATTTTATATAAATTGTTTTAACGAGAATAACCGCCCTCTCTGTTGAGTGGGTGGTTATTTTTCTTCTTTTTCAAACAAATATGAATATTTTCTTGTAATTTCTTTAATTCATCAGAAAATTTTTAAAAATATTATCACAAGAATTTCAATTCCATATAATTAATTACGTTTTCACAAGATTCATCATAATTGAAAACTGCAAATGTCAAAAAGAAACCACGCACAAAGTACAGGGATATTGGTTCCCTAACTGCAATTTCGTCAACTTAAGAAAATAAAACAGATAATTTCTTGCATTTCTCCCTCAGTCAGCTATCGTTGACAGCACCCTCAAAGAGGGAGCCTTTGGGTTTAATTACCTCTTTGAGGGTGCGGACTGTCTGTGGCAGACGTTACCATAGGACGTTCTCGACTCGCATGAGTGCAGCAGGAGTAAGACAAGAAGAT
>JAFPLH010000084.1 GCA_017402845.1 Clostridia bacterium | reverse complement strand
ATAAGATCAAGTCTACAATGTGCAACTGCGGAGCTTTGAGTATTCCTGAATTCCAGCAGAAGGCAAGACTTACTCTCGTATCTTCAACAAGTATTGTAGAGGGCGGAAGTCACGATGTACTTGTAAGAAGCTCGATCGTAAACGATCAATAATGAAAAATTCGTAATTATAATGCGTAATGCTTAATGTATTACGCATTTTTTTATCTGAAAATAAATTAACGATATAACTAAAATAAACCGCAAAAAAACGGATATTTTAAAATAGTTTACAAATTATTGCTTTACATTTCTTTTGCTTTGTGATATACTTAAATTTGATAATTTGAAGGATATATGTTTGCTTGAAAAAGCGGATGATCCCTTAAAATATTATGATTCATTAAGCTTGATTTGTATAGGCAATACCGCACAGAGATTGTGCCGAAGATGCGCAGTAGATCTTTTCGGCAGAGTGCATAAAACGACCGCCGGAATACTGACGTATTTCAAGGGCGTTTTGTGTATTATGCCAGAAAAAGATCAAGCAGATTTGGTACAAAGCCGTAAGGCGGTCTTTGTGCGGTGTTGACTATAAGCTCAAATTACGCTTTTAAGGAGGATATAACTAATGTCAAGAAAAATGAAAACCATGGACGGTAACAACGCTGCTGCGCACGTGTCTTACGCGTTTACAGACGTTGCTGCTATCTACCCGATCACACCGTCTTCCGTAATGGCAGATGAAACCGATAAATATTCGGCAGGCGGCAGAAAGAACCTTTTCGGCAGAGAAGTTCAGGTAACAGAAATGCAGTCTGAGGGCGGTGCTGCTGGTGCAGTTCACGGCTCTTTGTCAGCAGGCGCTCTTACAACAACTTATACTGCTTCACAGGGCTTGCTTCTTATGATTCCTAACATGTATAAGATTGCCGGTGAGCTTTTGCCGAGCGTTATTCATGTTTCTGCTCGTGCTCTTACAAGCCACGCACTTTCAATTTTCGGCGATCATTCCGATATTTATGCTTGCCGTCAGACAGGCTATGCAATGCTTTGCTCAAACAACCCGCAGGAAATTATGGATCTTGCCGCAGTTGCACATCTTTCTGCAATTAAGGGCAGAGTACCGTTCTTACATTTCTTTGACGGTTTCCGTACATCTCACGAGATCCAGAAGATCGAAACATGGGATTATAAAGACCTTGGCGAAATGCTCGACTGGGACGCAGTTGACGAGTTCCGCCGCCGTTCTCTGAACCCTGAGCACCCTGTAATCAGAGGTACAGCTCAGAATGACGATATCTTCTTCCAGGCAAGAGAAGCTTGTAACAAGTATTATGACGCAGTTCCTGAGATCGTTATTAACTATATGAACGAAGTTAATAAGAGAGTAGGCACAAATTATAAGCCTTTCAACTACTACGGTGCTCCTGATGCAGACAGAGTTATTGTTGCTATGGGTTCTGTATGCGACTGCGCAGAAGAAGTTGTTGATTACCTCAACGCAGCAGGTGAGAAGGTTGGTTTGCTTAAAGTAAGACTTTACAGACCTTTCGTTGCAGAGTATCTCCTCAGCGAGCTTCCTGAAACAGTTAAGTCTATTTCTGTTCTTGACAGAACAAAAGAGCCCGGTTCTATCGGTGAGCCTCTCTATCTTGATGTTTTGGCTGCTATCAACGGTTCTTCTTTCACAGGCGTAAATGTATACACAGGACGTTACGGCCTTGGTTCTAAGGATACAACTCCTGGCGATATCGTTGCAGTATACAACAATATGAAGAGCGAAACACCTAAGAGACGTTTCACTATCGGTATTGTTGACGACGTTACAAACCTTTCTCTTGAAATCACAGATAACCCCGATACAACTCCGGCAGGCACACATTCCTGTAAGTTCTGGGGCCTTGGCG
Organism: Clostridia bacterium; assembly: GCA_017402845.1. Classification (GTDB taxonomy): domain Bacteria; phylum Bacillota; class Clostridia; order Oscillospirales; family Acutalibacteraceae; genus RUG592. Next base: position 7,695 of record JAFPLH010000084.1, on the reverse strand, counting down.
CAGACGGTACAGTTGGCGCTAACAAGAACTCTATCAAGATCATCGGTGACCATACAGACATGTATGCTCAGGGCTATTTTGCTTACGACTCCAAGAAGTCCGGCGGTCTTACAGTTTCTCACTTGCGTTTCGGTGATAAGCCCATTAAGTCAACATACTACATCAGTAAGGCTGACTTCGTAGCTTGTCATAACCCCTCTTATGTTGATAAGTATGATATGGTTGACGATCTCAAAGACGGCGGTTCATTCCTTCTTAACTGCCCATGGAGCGGTGAAGAGCTTGAAGCAAGACTTCCCGGCAAGATGAAGAAGATCATCGCAGACAAGCATATCAATTTCTATACAATCGACGGTATCGCTATCGGTAAGGAAATCGGTCTTGGCGGACGTATCAATACTATCCTCCAGTCTGCATTCTTTAAGATCGCAGATATTATCCCTGCTGAAGAAGCTAAGCAGTATATGAAAGACGCAGCTACAAAGTCTTACTCAAAGAAGGGCCAGGCTATTGTAGATATGAACCACAATGCTATTGAGCGTGGTATGACAGACCTTAAGAAGATAGACGTTCCTGCTTCTTGGGCAGACGCTGTTGACGATTCAAAGGCTGTTGTTGCAACAGGCGACAGAGAAGATGTTGTTAAGTATGTAAACAATATTCTTAATCCTGTTAATGCATATAAGGGTAATAAGCTTCCTGTTTCTACATTCCTCGATCATGTTGACGGTACAGCTCCTCAGGGTTCAGCCGCTTATGAAAAGAGAGGTATTGCAGTAGACGTTCCTGAGTGGAATCCTGAAGCATGTATTCAGTGTTCATTCTGTTCTTATGTATGTCCTCACGCTGTAATTCGTCCTGTTGCTATGACAGAAGAAGAATTTGCAAACGCTCCTGAGGGTACAAAGGCAGCAGATATGACAGGTATGCCGGGCTACAAGTTTGTTATGACAGTATCTACACTCGACTGTACAGGCTGCGGCTCCTGCGCACAGGTATGTCCGGGCAAGAAGGGCGAGAAGGCTCTTGTTATGAAGCCGATCGACTCTCAGAGAAAAGAGCAGAAGGTATTCGATTACGGCTTTGCTCTTGATGAGAAGCCTGAGGTTCTTGCTAAGTTCAAGGAAACAACAGTTAAGGGCAGCCAGTTCAAGCAGCCGTTACTTGAGTTCTCCGGCGCTTGCGCAGGTTGTGGTGAAACACCTTATGCAAAGCTTGCTACTCAGTTGTTTGGTGACAGAATGTTCATTGCTAACGCAACAGGTTGTTCTTCAATTTGGGGCGGTTCTGCACCTGCTACACCGTACACAGTAAACAAGAAGGGCTTTGGTCCTGCATGGCATAACTCCTTGTTTGAGGATAACGCAGAGTTCGGTTACGGTATGGCTCTCGGTCAGAATGCTATCAGAGCAAGACTTTCAGAGAACGTTAAGAAGATCATGGAGATCGCAGAGAAAGACGAGATCAAAGAGGCTTGCAAGAACTATCTCGATACATTGACAGATTCCGCAGCAAGCAGAAAGGCAACAGACGCACTTATTCCTGTACTTGAGCAGGTTGCACAGTGTGACTGCGAGGCTGCTGCTATTGCTAAGGATACTCTTAAGGATAAAGACGAGCTTGCAAAGAAATCTATGTGGATCCTCGGCGGCGACGGCTGGGCTTATGATATCGGCTTTGGTGGTCTTGACCACGTTATCGCTTCCGGTGAGAACGTAAACATCTTGGTATTCGATACTGAAGTTTACTCCAACACAGGCGGACAGGCTTCTAAGGCTACTCCTGTTGGTTCTGTTGCACAGTTTGCCGCAGCAGGTAAGGCTCAGAAGAAGAAGGATCTCGCTGCAATAGCTATGTCTTACGGTTATGTATATGTTGCTCAGGTTGCAATGGGTGCTAACTACAATCAGTGTATCAAGGCATTCGTTGAGGCTGAAAGCTACAACGGACCGTCAATCATCATCTGCTATGCACCTTGTATCAACCACGGTATCAAGGGCGGCATGGGCATTTCCATGGCAGAGGAGAAGAAGGCAGTAGAGGCTGGTTACTGGCATATGTTCCGCTTCGATCCTCGTCTTGCAGATGAAGGAAAGAATCCGTTTATGCTCGACAGCAAGGCTCCGACAGCTTCTTATCGTGACTTTATCATGGGTGAAGTTCGTTACAACGCTCTTACTCGTGCATTCCCTGAGAGAGCAGAGAAGCTCTTTGAGAAAGCAGAGAAGTTTGCAGAGCAGAAGTTTGAACACCTCGAAAAGCTTTCAAAGCTTGACTAATAGGTAATATCGTACTTTTGTGTACTGAATAATAAGTCCCCTCTCATTGTGTTTTTCACAATGAGAGGGGTTTTGTGTAAGGTCAATGTCATCAAATTAAGAGAATAAAGCAGATAATTTCTTGCATATCTCCCTCGGTCAGCTTACGCTGACAGCGTCTCCGCTGCCGCTTCGGTCGGTGCTGTTGCCTGCGGCAACGGCTGCCGCCGGCAGACCGCACCCTCAGGGAGGGAGCCTGTGGTTTTAAACGCCTCCCTCTTTGAGTGAGGTGTCGCAAGGTACGTTTAGTACCTTGTGACGGAGGGAGTATATTCAAAACTCCTTAAGTTGATGACATTGTGTGTAAGGGAGGTATACTTTTGAACAGAACCAATAACTTTGAAAACAAGATATCAGAATCAAATTATCTGAATAATAATAAACCGCAGCCGCCACGCAAAACGAACGTTGTTATAGTAATTATCTTTGTTGCTGCTGCCTTACTTATATGTGTGTTTTGGCGGCAATTATCTCTTATGGTACTCAGACTATTTGGCGATCAGAAAATTCAGCAATTCTTAACCTGTATTGGTTTAATAGCAGCAGGCGCAGTTATCACTGTTGTATATCCGTTGTCACGCAGAAAAGCGAAAAAAAGATGTACTCATTATATGATGGGTACGGTTGTTGATTTGCTTGAGGTAAGAAACGGCGATGATGGAAAGGTCATCTGGAAGCCCGTGTATGAATATAAGTTTAATGGAAAAGTATACAAAGGCTCAAACAAGTTTGGAATTCCCGAAAATGTTAATGTATATCAAAGTGTACCTCTTATGATAAATCCTGATAATCCTACTGAGTTTTATCATTCAGGCGTAAAAAATAAGGAGCTTGGCGGAGTAGTGGTTATTGGTATTGTTTTGTTCGTGATAGGAGCTATACTTCTTTTTGTTACGATCAGAGTATAAAGGGCACCTCTAAAAAAAGACTGTATATCGATCTTTGTGAAGATCAGATATACAGTCTGTATTGTTATATATCAGAAATGAGATCAGTCTTTCTTAGCGATACTGATAGTTTTCTTTTCCGGCTGAGGAGCAGTGTTTATCGGAGTTGCAGCAAATGAGCTTGTCTGTGTTGGAGCAGCAAAGCCGAAACCGTCATTATTTGTAGGCATAGCAGATGTTGTGGAGTTTCCAAAACCAAAATCAGCCGGTGCAGCAGGAGCTGTCGGAGCAGCAGGAGCAACGGGAGCAGCAGGCTGTGCACTCATACCCGGTGTTTCAAAAGAACCATTAGTATTAATTATTGTGCTGCCAAGCGGCGGAAGGTTAAGCTCAGGAAGCTTTGTGCCGCACTTGTTACAGAATGTCATACCGGGGTTAAACTCTGAACCGCAGCCCGGACATGTAAAGGGTGCGGGGTCACCTGCAACAACAGGAGCAGCTTCAACGGGCATTTTGTTACCGCAAACGCTGCAGAACATTGAACCTGTGGGAACTTCATTTCCACACTGAGGACAAGCTCTGTAACCCTTTGCAGAACGAAGCTGATCTTGATAGCTCTTTATTCTTGCCATTGCGTCTTTGATGTTCATAATAAGCTCTTTGTACTCTGCATTATCGTTGTCTTTGTTAGCCTCGAAATAGTTTTTGCCGATCTGCTCGTAAAAGCTATTGATTTGTTTTTCCTCGTCAGAAATTCTTGAGTTGAGTTTTGTTGTTTCGGCAAAAAGCGAAGTTTGCGAAGAAACAGTTTGACCAAGTGAATTCAGTTTAGCTGTAACGTTAGAAGTAACACTGTTAAAGCGATCAAAAAAAGCCATAATAATTCCTCTTTTCATAAAATTAATAAAATCGTATCCGCAAATACACGAATAATAATTCTATATAAACATTTGTCTTTTATATTTTAACATATAATAAGTGTATTTTCAATAGTTTTAATAATGAATAGATTAAATTATCATTAATTATTCATTAATTCATTAATATTTTCTGCCCATTGAAAAAACCTTATGGTAGCTGTTCATATCTGTGAATTTTTCGTAATACAATGTTTCGGTAGAAACAGTAATGTCAAACTTTTCGCAGTTTAGCTTGTTTACAATTCGGCAAAGTCTCTCGCTGTTTTCTGCCGAAAAACCCTCGTGACGGAAATATGCAAGCGTTATATGCGGAGTAAGCGGATAAGGCAGAGTTTTTACACAATCTGTAATACCGTAAAGTCCGATAAGCTTTTCGTAGTCATCTTTAGTTTTGGGCTTTAATGCAAGTACAAGCGAAACGCCTACCATGTTGATTATGTTGTTTGTTTCAAAGGTTATCTCGCAGTTCGGAATACGTCCCGAGTTTACATATTTTAGAAGTATTATCTCGTTTCGGAACATATCTTCGCCAATGTTGGCGATATCTGTGCTGTTTGACAGATCATGCAGGGTAATGTGAAAAGTGTTTCCCTTCAGGCGTTCGCCAAAGCATTCCGGTACTTCTTTATATAAAGTATCGTTTATACTTTCAATGCGTGATTTATCGTTATCAGAGAGATCAAATACAGTAGTGTCACCGTAAAAAGGACGGAATTTATTGAAAAAATCAACTTTTTGCTTTAATGAATTGTTTACGGTGAAGCGTTCGTTTGGCAATACCATTATGGGTGTTTCAAAAGAGTTTATTCTTGCTAAAAAGTTTTCATAGCTTTCCATCTAATCACTCCTTATGATTTTGAAAGACGAGAGGGCAGTTCTCCTGATATTCTTACTAAATCTTCATCAAGAACCACGTTGTAAAGATGAGGATCGAGTACAAAACGTGAGCAGCCCTGTGCGTTTTTGAGCATTTTTAAACATTCTGTATAAGGCATGTTGACAAGTGAAGCGCCTTTAAGATGTTCAGGACGTGCGTTGACCTGTCTTGAATAAAGCGGCATATATAAATTGCCGTCTGTTGCTTTGTAGATCTGAGGTGTTATTTTGATAGACTGCTTGACAGGAAACATAATGGGATTATCGCCCTTTCCGCCGACTTCGGCAGTATTGGGTTCAGCAGACAAATTTGACGGTACAAATACGTTTGAATCACGCAGGCATGACAAAAGACTAAACATATTTTCTTTAGTTCTGTTATGTAAAAATCTGATTATCAAGCCGCATAATACGTCACCGTTTTTAAGCATTTCAGCCGTTACTTTAAATGTGTTTGATGTATTTTGCGTATCTGGTGTATTTTTTTTCTTCTTGTTTTGTTTATTTGAACTCATTGTTTAATTCTCCGGATAAACTTGTTTTCTAAAGGAAACATTGATTAAATCGAGTGCCCGTATCGCTTAGAATTGTTTCAGGCAAATTGTGCGAAAATCACGCAGGAATACTGATGTATTTCAAGTGATTTGAGTGTAATTTGACTAAAAAAGGCAAGCAAGAGGGGGACTCAGTGCGCAGGACGTGATTTATTCAGTGTTTCCTTAATTATATATAAAAAAAACAACAATGTCAATTAAAAAAGTATTAATTGTGTAATATTTGTAATAATTTTATACGTTGTATTTAGTGTTGCGTTTTTTTGCTCTTTGTGGTAAAATTCTTTTGTATGACGAATGATTGTTTGAGAGGAAAGGTTTCTATATGAAAAAAAGATTTTTGGAGATAGGGCAAATTGTAAATACACACGGTCTTAAAGGCGAGGTAAAGGTTATGCCGTGGTGCGATAGTCCTGAATTTTTGTGCGCATTTAAAAAGCTGTACCTGAAAAACGGAGATCCGGTTGACGTAGTAAACGCACGTGTACAGAAAAATATGGTCATAATGAAAATAAAAGGAATAGATTCTATCGAGCAAGCTGATACAAAACGTCTTACTGTATTGTATATGGATAGAAATGACGTTACTCTTGATGATGATGTATTCTTTCAGCAGGATATTCTGAACTGTACAGTTGTAGACGCAGATACAGGCAGGCAGTACGGCAAGATCACTGATATTATTGAAACAGGGGCAAATGACGTTTATCAGATAACTGATAATGACGGGAAAAATTATCTTATACCAGTTATTGATGATGTTGTTATTTCTACCGATATTGACAGCGAGGTTGTAACAATTCGTCCGCTGAAAGGAATTTTTGATGATGAGGATTGATATAATTACACTTTTTCCCGAAATGTGCAGCGCCGTATTAAACGAAAGTATTATAGGCAGAGCGCAGAAAAGCGGAGCAATAGAGATAAATTGTCATCAGCTCAGAGATTTTGCTTTCGACAAGCACCGCAGAGTTGACGACGCTCCTTACGGAGGCGGTATGGGTATGCTGATGATGGCAGAGCCTATCGCTTTGTGCTTTGATGATATTTGTAAGCAAACCGGTGAGCGTCCGCATTTCATATATATGTCGCCGCAGGGGAAAACACTTACGCAGGATAAAATAAAAGAGCTCTCTGAGTATGATAATATTTGTCTGCTGTGCGGTCATTATGAGGGCGTTGACGAAAGACTTTTAGAGGAGTATATCGACGAGGAAATATCTATCGGGGATTATGTATTGACAGGCGGCGAACTTCCGGCGCTTGTGCTTGCAGACGCTTTGGCAAGAATGGCTCCCGGTGTATTGTCTGATGACGAATGCTTTGAACAGGAAAGTCACTTTAACGGACTTCTTGAATATCCGCAGTATACAAGACCAAACGTGTGGAGAGGAAAAGAAGTGCCGGAGGTGCTTTTAAGCGGTCATCATAAAAATATTGAAGAATTCAGACGCAGACAGTCTGTTATAAGAACGGCTGAAAAACGTCCTGATATGATAAAGAATGCACCTCTCAACAGCGAAGAACGTATAATGGCAGAGAAAATAATCAGCGAGAAAAATCCTTAATTATTGAAAAAGTATTTGTTGTTATTCCAACAATGAATATTGAGTATTCACTGAGTACAAAATAATAAAATGATTTTATAAAAAATGCACAAAGAAGCAGTTTTTACTTACATTCCAAATGTCAATCAATCCAAAGTTAAAAATAACTGTTGACGAGTGATTTTGATGTGATATAATATATATATAATAATTCATTTTAGTAACATGCTTTATTTTATAGGAGAGAGGGTCAATTAAAATGCTTGTTAAGGAAGTTTTGGTTGAAAATCAGGTTGGTTTACATGCACGTCCGGCAACATTTTTTATTCAAAAAGCTAATGAGTTCAAGGCTACTATTTGGGTAGAAAAGGAAGAAAGACGTGTAAACGCAAAGAGCCTTCTTGGTGTTTTGTCACTCGGCATCATAGGCGGTACAGTAATAAAGATTATTGCTGACGGTTCAGACGAAGAATTAGCTGTTGACAGCTTGGTAGACCTTGTTAAGTCAGGTTTTGCTTCATAATATATCCTATACAAACATAAGCACCGGCTGAGCGTCGGTGCATTTTTATTATCTATAATAATTATATATT
>JAFPLH010000083.1 GCA_017402845.1 Clostridia bacterium | reverse complement strand
GTATCGGTTGAAAAAACTGAACCATCTGAAGCGAGCTTAGTATTGAAGTAATGAACTTTAACAGCTATTTCTTTTGTTGTGCTCAGAATCTCTTCTGTAGAGTTACCCGGATAACTTATACCTCCATTGGCAGCGTTATCATATACAACTATTTTATCCGGAGCTTCTGTGTGTTCAGTGGTCATACTCAAAGTTCTGCTACCATTTATACCATCAGTCTTATTGTTAAACTGAACTTTCTCATAGTCAGTATTAGAAGAACCACCAAGTCGTGGATAATAATATGTATATGCATACAGATCATTGCCTAAAGATTTCATTGTTTGTCCGGGATAATCAGCAGATTTTCTATCACCCTCAAACAAATATGCATACATATTGTTAGTCCATTTAGCAGTATTTCTAAAATATATGGTGTGTTCGTATATATCAGCCGGTGAGATCCATTGACCGCTTTCTATTGATCCGCTTTTTGAGGTAGGAACAAAAATCTTGCCTTCACGAAGTGTGAGCTCATTTGTTTTTGTGGAAGGAGAAGATTTTCCATCACTGAAAACAACCTTGTCATAACTCTTTGAAGAATTATATGCACAATAATAACAATGAAGATCATCACTCCATGTCATTTTTACGCCGTTACTGTTATTTGTTTCATTATTTGTACTATTCAAAAGCATTGCATAAATATCATCGGTCCTGCCCAAAGAATTGAAGTAATAGACATATCTGTTGCCTTCGGGTTCTTCCAATTCGGGTTCGGTGTAGTAAATACTGTTCGGGTCAAATTCCTCCCAAGTATTTCCTTCTGTCAACATCATTGTTTTACCGTTCACAGAAATACCGCCTGCACCCTCTGACGGATAACGGTAAACCTTTGTATTATTTACGTTATTTCCCGAATAAAAAATAACAACACCGTTTTTTAGATTATATGGCACTTCATATTTATAGTAATTTGTTCCGGGAACTAATGTCATTGTTTCTCCGGGCCAAGCATGATTCTCTTCAACGTATTCATTATCATCGATGCTATAAGAATAATAAATATAAGCAGATGGTGTACTCCATTTATATGTTGTATTATCAAAATATATATAATTTATATCTTGCGGATCACGTTTAACATAGGTAAATGATTTTGTAACGGTACTGTTATTTGTGTCTGTTGCCGTAAGTGTTAACACTATCTTTTTTGAGGTTTCTGTAACATCTACTCCATTGCCTACATCGATTGTATCTCCGTTTGTAAATGTGCCGTCTTGTATGGTTTCTCCGTCAACGGTCACAACGTAAGTCGGTGTTGTACCTTCTTTTATTCCGCTAACCTTCACTTTTACATCGTATCCATCAGTCGAAAATACAGCATTGTTATCAGATGCACTGATTTTTGCGGTAGAGTAAATTACTGCAATACTTCTACCTGCAATAGTACAACTGTTAATACAACCATTTGAAACGGTTACTTTTTCACCTGAAACATAGTCTCTATATGTACCATTTGCTAAAGTGGTCGCTTGATTTGTTAAAGTAATTGCAGAACTATTAAGGTTAATAATACAAGTACCCAATGATCCTCGGTCAATTTGTAATAGTTTTGAATTGCTGTTAGGATTTCTCAAAGTTTCGTCTTGACCAACCATTGCGTTTCTGAAATTGTTTACGGCTTTAACCACATCGCACTTAAATTCATCATTTCCGGCAATACCGATAGTATTATCGCCCCAAACACCTTTTCCGTTTTCAAATGACCCATGTGGTCTGCTAAAGAATAAGGGCGTTGTTTCTTTTCGTGCTGCAATAGCTGCCCAAGCGAGTCTTACCTCTTCATTCGACCAACCGGACGATTCGTGTTTATTACAATATGTATCATGAGATTCTACCCACGAAACAAGTTTATCTGGAGAAAGCGAGTGATTCCATTTTGAAACATTTACACGACTAACGCTAAAATCATTGGCACTCACAGCATTTCTTATTGTATAGCCATAACTGCTTGCAACCATACTCATATATTTGGAATACTCGTAATACGGTATATTGTTTCCCTGCAGTATTTCTCCATATATAAAGAAATCATCAGGTTTATTAAACTGTACAGTTTCGCCATGTGAATTCGTTACAGGTTGCTGACCTGTAGCAACATCCCAAAATATATTTTTGTATCCTTTTTCGACGTTCGCTGAGTCCTCTGGATCAGAAAAAACTCCGATATGCTTTGCTGTATCTAAACGAAGTCCGTCACATCCTGCTTCAACAAGTTCATTCAGATACTTTACAAAGTATACTTGAAAATCTGGATTTTCAGTATTTATATCCGGAAGTCTGCCGGAAGCATTCAGTATAGACTGTTCTCTATCATCATAGTTTGTAATACTTGTAAATCCGTTACTATGATACATACCAGTAATTGTTCCGTTTTCTCTCTTACCGCCTACGGCGTTTATAAAATCATCACTCACAAGGTCGAAATCCGGTGTGGTGTGATTCGGAAGTACGTCGGCTATGATTTTTATGCCATATTTATTTGCTTCAGAACACATATCAACATAGTCTTGTTTTGTTCCTAACTGATAGTTGCCTATTGTCCAATCAATAGGCTGATAATGCCACCACCATGCTCCTAAGCTTCCGTCTGTGACCTCTTGACCATTATTAAGCCCCATCAACGCTAATGTCGGGCACTTTGCATTACACGCATTAGGCGGCGATGTCTGAACGGCAGTGTAGCCTGCTGCGGCTATGTCTGCCATATTTGCTTTTATTGTATTAAACGACCAACAAAACGCATGAAGTATTACTCCGTCTTGAACATGTTCGCATAATCCGTAATCGGTAACTCCATCAGCTGATAATTCTGTATTATTTTTTTCAATAGACGGAGTATCGGAAGTTTCGCCTTCTGGAGTGTCTTGTGTTTCAGATACTGTTGCATTTACATTGTTCACTTCAGATTTTGTTTCGACTGCACTTGCACCGTATGGCATGTTTGACAAAAGCATTAGTACAGCCAGAATGGCACTGAGTTTTCTTTTGAACTTCATATAATTACCCCCTGTTTTTATTTTATTTATACGCATAATTACTGCATTATAATAAATTTTGTATATATTTTATCACAAACTTGTATCTATTTCAAGTAATTAGCATAATTATTTTTTCAAACATATTATTCGTTGATTTTATACAAATTTATCGTGTTAATTTCATTTGAAATGCTGTAAAGTTAAATTTAGTATTCTATATAGAAAAACGGCCGAACAGATATGTTATTCCGTTCGGCCATATATGCTTTTTTAATAATCAATAGTTGTTTCTTCTGCTGTGAGGTCCTCTTTTATCTCCTCTCGGTTTGCGAGGCTGTGTAGAAGTGTCATTTTCGGGAACAAGACCTTCTACCTCGATAAGCGCATCTCTTCTTGAAAGATTCAGTCTGCCCTTATCGTCAATTTCAAGAACCTTTACGATAATTGTGTCGCCCTCGCTTACAACATCGCTTACCTGCTCTGTGCGTTTAACATCAAGCTTTGAAATGTGGCACAAGCCCTCCATACCGGGTGCGATCTCAACAAATGCGCCAAACTCCATAAGTCTTGTAACTCTGCCGTAGAAAATTGCTCCAACCTCAGGACCGTTTGCTATAAGCTCGACCGTAGAAACTGCGCCTTTGCACTTCTCTGTGTTCATACCGCTTACGAATACATTTGCAGTTTCGCCGTTTTCTTCAATGTCTATTTTTACTTCAAACTGAGCCTGAATCTCTTTGATGACCTTACCGCTCTTACCGATTACCTCGCTGATCTTCTCAGAAGATATTGTTGTTGTAAACATTTTCGGAGCGTATGGAGAAAGCTCTTCTCTCGGCTTAGCAATAGCCTTGAGCATAACCTCGTCAAGAATATAATTTCTTGCTTTATGAGTTTTCTCAAGTGCGTCTTTTACCATTTCGGGAGTAAGACCACTGATCTTAAGATCCATCTGAATAGCTGTAATGCCGTCTTTTGTACCTGCAACCTTAAAGTCCATATCTCCGAAGAAGTCTTCAAGGCCCTGAATGTCTACCATAGTCATCCATCTGTCGCCCTCGGTGATAAGACCGCATGAAATACCTGCAACCGGTGCTTTTATCGGAACACCTGCGTCCATAAGAGAAAGTGTTGAACCGCAAACAGAACCCTGTGATGTTGAACCGTTTGAAGATACTACCTCACTTACAAGGCGTATAGCATAAGGGAATTCCTCAACAGAGGGAATTACAGGAAGTAATGCTCTTTCTGCCAATGCGCCGTGACCGATCTCTCTTCTTCCCGGACCTCTGCTCGGCTTTGTTTCTCCGACAGAGTAGCTGGGGAAATTATAGTGGTGAATATATCTCTTCTCAACTTCATCATCTATGCCGTCAAGAAGCTGTTTATCTGATACAGGACCAAGAGTTGTAATTGTCAAAACCTGTGTCTGACCTCTTGTAAACAAGCCTGAACCGTGTACTCTCGGCAAAATGCCAACCTCTGAAGCCAAAGGTCTTATATCGTCCATACCTCTGCCATCAACACGCTTTTGCTCGTCAAGGAGCCAGCGGCGTACGATAAATTTCTGTGTTTTGTACAAGCAATCGTCGATCTGTGCTTCCATTTCGGGGTAGATCTCGTCAAACTTTGCGTGTACTGCCTCATATATAGGCTTTAAGCGGTCATCTCTGACTGTTTTATCATCAGTATCAAGTGCGGCTTTAACATCTTCTTCACAAAAAGCCTTTATTGCCTCGAACATATCGTGATCGGGTTCAAGACTCGGATAGGAGAACTTCTCCTTGCCTATCTCAGCTTGTATTCCCTTGATAAACTCTATAACCTTCTGGTTGGCTTCGTGACCTGCCATAATACCGTTGTACATAACTTCATCAGAAACACAATCTGCACCTGCTTCGATCATTGCGATTCTGCTGTCTGTTGAAGCTACCGTTACAGCCATTTTGCTCTTTGAACGCTGCTCCTGATTCGGGTTTATAACAAACTCGCCGTCTACATAACCTACGAGTACACTGCTTACAGGTCCATTCCACGGAATATCAGAAATAGAAAGTGCGATCGATGTTGCAACCATCGCTGTTATTTCAGGAGAACAATCGGGCTCTACTGCCATTACTGTTGCAACAACCGAGCAATCGTTTCTCATATCCTTCGGGAACAAAGGACGGATAGGTCTGTCGATAACTCTTGAAGTAAGAATAGCCTTTTCAGACGGTTTACCCTCTCTTTTCATATATGAGCCGGGTATTCTGCCTACCGCATAGAGCTTCTCTTCGTAATCTACCGAAAGCGGAAAGAAATCTACGCCGTCTCTCGGCTTTGGTGAAGCTGTAACAGCTGCCTGTACTACGGTGTCACCGTATCTTACAAGGCATGATCCGTTTGCAAGCTGAGCCATTTTTCCTGTTTCAACAACAAGCTTATGACCTGCAAACTCGGTTTCAAATACTCTGAATTTGTCAAAAACCTTCATTGAATTTGCCATTTTAAAAACTCCTTTCAAAATGGTATGCAGAAGCTTAGCAATAAAAAATATACTCACTGTTATCGTGCTGCGTGAATATATTTTTTACCGCTAAATACAACTGCACACCTAAAAAATCCATATATTATTATTAACTGTTTCGGCTGTATTACACAGCGAGTGGGGACAGACGTTTTATTCATCTGCCCCCGGGATGTAAATTGTTTATTATTTACGGATTCCAAGTCTTGCGATTATTGAACGATATCTTTCAATATCTACTTTAATGAGGTAGTTGAGAAGATTTCTTCTCTTACCAACCATTTTAAGAAGACCTCTGCGTGAGTGGTGATCCTTCTTGTGAGTTTTGAGGTGCTCAGTAAGATCATTGATTCTCTTTGTAAGAACAGCGATTTGTACTTCAGGAGAACCTGTGTCACCCTCGTGTGTTGCGTACTCTGCCATAATAGCAGTTTTCTCGGCTTTTGTCATAAAAAAATCCACCTTTTATATTATTTTTACCCATTTTTCGGAACATTCATAGTTTGCGGTCAAGGTGTTTCCAACAACCATGAAAGGGGCACTACCGACGATCAAACAGCGATATATGATCGCTTACAACGCAATAATGATTATAACATACAAAACCGTATTTGTAAAGAAAAATTTTTTATTCTTCCGTTTTTATTTCTGATCTTGGTTTGTCCTGATTTTGTTTTTTCATTGTTTGAATAAATTCAAATACTTTCTCTTTTTGTTCTTCCTGCAATGTTCTGTAAATAATTATCAGATCCTGCTCTTCCTTTTGCAAAGTGTATATTCTCTCCCTTTCTCTCCAGGACGATTCATTTATAGAGGGGAATTCTTTATTCACTGCATTGTCATCAAATTTTTTATCGGATAAAGCCTCCATAAAAACAGTATAGCTGACATTAAATATATTTGCAAGCTTAACTATCATTAACCCGCTTGGATGTGTTGTTCCCGTTTCATAATATGCATAAGTAGAGCGTTCAACATTTAAAGCCTGTGCAACTTGCTTTTGTGTGAGTCCGGAATTTTCTCTGCATTGCCGCAAAACTAATGAAAATCTACTTCTATCCATAAAAATTTCTCCAGTGCTTTAAGTTTATAGAACTATTTTAATACGTTGACCTTTTTTCTACCCTTATTATACTACAAATTCAGCAAAAATCTTAATTTAGTGAAAAATTATCTCTAAATGAACACAAATCAGTGATAATTGTATAAAGAGCACCTCTAAAAGAATACTTTTTTTACCGCATTAATTAAGCCTAACACTTTTAAATAGAAAAAATTGTTTTTTTGACTGTACAAAGATAAAATAATATGCTAAAATATTAAGGCATACCAGAAATACGGAAACAATATCTTTTTTTATTGCGTTTAAGCGCAAATCTACCGCTTACATATATTTTACCACTTTAAAGTTAATTTGTAAATAATAAAACAAAGATTATCTTTATTATTTTTATTATTGTGTTAATTTATGTTGGTTTATGGTATATTATTAATCAATGAGGTGTTATCTTGATTCTATTATCTGTCGATCTCGGAAAAGCCCGTACAGGGTTAGCTGTATGCGACAAAAATATGATATTAGCTTCTCCGCTGTGTGTTATCAGCGAATACAATCGCGAAAAGCTTTTGAAATCGATTGCCTACAAAGCCTGCGAAATACATGCAGAACAGATAGTTATCGGTCTGCCAAAAAATATGGACGGCTCTGAAGGCGAAAGTGCTTTATCTGCAAAGGAGTTTGCCAGCTCGCTTGAAGCTATTGTCAGCATACCGGTTGTACTCTATGATGAACGGTGTACTACAATGGTGGCTCACCGTTATATGAACGAAACCAACGTTCGAGGTTCCAAAAGAAAAAAGAACATCGACGCTGTGGCTGCAACAGTTATACTGCAAAACTATATAGATTTTTTAAAAAATAAAATAGATATATGAGGTGTATAATTCAAATGAAAAAACAAAAAAATGCTAACATTTCCGCAAAATCGCCAAAAGCAATTAATCCGTCGCTGGAAACTTTTTCCATGCACGAGAAATTTGCGGCGTTATACGTTATAAGCATGTTCACGCTGTTTCCTGTATTTATGACAGATATGCTTTTTAACGTTAGAAAAGACCGTCTGCATTATTTCATTGCAACTACTCTTGCATTGCTTTTCTTTTTGATCGCTACGTACATTTGCGGTATAGACAAAACAAAATGTCCGAAAAAGCTTTTCAAAATGTCGATCGAAGACTGGGGCATGATTGGTTTCTTAGTAGTTTGTACTTTATCAGCAATAATGTCTGAGTACGGATTTGAAGCCGTTGACGGTTCAAAGGGACGTGACAGCGGGTTGATAACAATTTCTGTTTACGTTCTGTGTTATTTCCTCGTATCCAGATATTACAAGCATAAAGATCTTGTATTTAATATCTTTATTGTTACTGCAAGTATCGTATGCCTTATCGCTGTTCTGCATGAGTTTTATTCAGATCCGTTCAAGATAGTTGAACAGATCAAAAAAGAGCAGCAGAATACCTTCATCACTACTATCGGCAATAAGAATATGTTCTCCTGCTTCGTCTGCGTTGCCCTTCCTGTTATTGCAGGCTTGCTTGTCGAATCAAAAGAAGTATCGTCTACTGTGTTTTACAGCATTGCCTTAGGCATTAATTTTATGGGACTTTTAGTTGCAGACAGTGATAGTGGTTATTTCGGACTTGCTGCATTTATGTCTATCCTTTTCATTTATGCTTGCGGAAATGCAGACAGAATGTTTAAATATTTGCTTTCAATTTTCGTAATTACATTTTCATGCAAGGTGTTAAGATTTATTTCTTATTTGTATGACGACGTTTATAAACCTCTTGATACTATTCCAAAAACACTTATTTTTAACAACAAGGTATATCTCATAATTTCTGTTTTTGCTGTTCTGACTGTTACGTTCTATTTCCTCAAGCGTAAGTTCTCAGATACACATTCTCCGAAATGGGTACAAATTGCAGCGTCAGTTTTCGTAGGACTTTGTGCAGCCACAATTCTTGGATTGTTCGTTTACTTCAGTGCCATTGACAAAACATCAGACCTCGGCAAGCTTACAAAATATCTCAGACTTGACGATAAATGGGGTACTCACCGTGGTTATGCCTGGATCAGAAGTGTTATACTCTTTAAGAGCAACGGTTTAAAGAATATGCTTATCGGCTCAGGACCTGATACATTCGGACAGATCATGAAAGCTGCATACAGAGAAGATATGCTCAAGCGTCACGGCAGTGTATTCGACAGCGCACACAACGAATATTTGCATTATCTCGTTACGACAGGCGCTTTGGGACTTATCTCTTATCTCACTGTTCTGATCTCTCTTGCAGTTAAGGGAATAAAGAACTTCAAAAATTCTATCGCTGCTCTTATTATGACTCTTGTTATTATCTCTTACTGCGCACAGGCAACATTTAACCTTTCTACTCCGATCATAACTCCTTTCCTTTTCTTGTTCCTGGGACTTCTGGAATCTGTTGTCAGAAGACAACAATTTTCTGAGGAAAAGGGACTCGAAAGTAAATCAGACAGCAAAAAGAAAACTAATGAACCTCTTGAAACAAAAATAGAGAACGTGGAAGCTATTACTGAGAAACAGAATAGTACACAGGAAAAAGAACCCTCTAAAAAGAATAAGAGTAAAAACAAGAAAAAGAACAATAAGAAATAATTACAGAATTCATTATACACAAGCAGATAGATTTAAAACACTAACTAAAATGAGTGACCGTATAGCTTAGGCAAATTGTACTCAAAGCACGCCGGAATACTGATGTATTTCAAGTGATTTGAGTGCAGTTTATAAACAATTTTTAACCGAGATAGGTACTCAGTTCATTCAGTGTTTTCAAAGCTATCTGCTTGTATTTTTACGAAAACCGAGGAGAACTGTCTTGAAAAAATTACTGAAATATTTAAAGGCTTACCAATTACAAAGTATTCTTGCCCCACTGTTTAAAATGACAGAGGCATTATTTGAACTGTTTATACCGCTGCTCGTAGCTCGAGTTATTGATATCGGAATAGCTAACAACGATATACCGCTCATAATAAAAATATGCATTTTACTTGGCTGTCTTGCTCTCATGGGACTGATCTGCTCGGTAACTGCACAGTACTTTTCGGCAAAAGCCGCTATCGGGTTTACATCTAAAATACGTCACGTTTTGTACTCTCACATTCAAAGCTTATCATACACAGAGCTTGACTCGATCGGTACCTCTACTCTTATCACCCGATTAACAAGCGATATGAATCAAGTACAAAACGGTGTAAACTTAACTCTGCGTTTGTTTTTGCGTTCTCCGTTTATTGTGTTCGGCGCTATGATCATGGCTTTTACTATTGACAAAAAAGCCGCTTTATTGTTTCTCGGTACAATTTGTTTATTGTCTGTTATAATTTTCGGTATAATACTTGGCTGTATTCCTTTATACAATAAAATACAATCAAGCTTAGACGAGCTTTTATCCATTACAAGAGAAAATCTTTCGGGTATCAGAGTTATCAGGGCATTTTGTAACGAAAACGAAGAAACACATCAGTTTAAAAACAGCAACAAAAATCTTACTGATCTGCAAAACTTCACAGGAAAAATATCAGCGCTAATGAATCCATTAACATTTATTGTTGTCAATATTGCAATTATTATACTTATATATACCGGAGCAATTGAAGTAAATAAAGGTACTCTTACTCAAGGTGCTGTTGTTGCGCTTTATAATTATATGTCGCAAATTCTCGTAGAGCTTATCAAGCTTGCTAATCTTATTATTACCATTACAAAATCGGTAGCCTGCGGAAACAGAATACAAGCAGTTCTCGAAATTGAATCATCAATTATAAATCCTGAAAACAGTATTGTCTGCGAGGACAGCGAGTACATAATAGAAGTAAAAAATGCTTCTCTGAGATATAAAAACAGCCCACAGTGCGCTTTGGAAAATATCAGCTTTAAAGTGCGCAAAGGCGAAACTGTCGGTATTATCGGCGGTACCGGTTCGGGAAAAACATCTATTGTAAATATGATCGCAGGCTTTTATACTGCGCAGTCAGGCAAGGTATTGTACAAAAATAAGAACATATCGGATTATCCGCTGAAACAGCTCAGAGATTCTTTCGGGATAGTTCCGCAGAAAGCAGTTTTATTTAAAGGTACTCTGAGAGATAATATAAAATGGGGCTGCCCTGACGCAAATGATACCGATATCGTAAAAGCTCTCGATACTGCTCAGGCAAAAGAAATCTTTGAACAGAAGCAGGGCGGTCTTGATTTTATGATCGAACAGGGCGGAAAAAACCTCTCAGGCGGTCAAAGACAAAGACTTACCATTGCTCGTGCAGTTATAAAACAACCCGAAATACTTATTCTTGATGACAGCTCATCAGCTCTTGATTATATTACAGACTCAAAGCTCAGAAAAGCTATAAGAAATATTGATCCCTCTCCTACTGTATTCTTAGTATCGCAGAGAACATCTTCAGTTATGTATGCCGACAAAATACTTGTTATTGATGACGGACGAATTGTCGGACAGGGACGGCATGATGATTTGCTTAAATCCTGCGATATTTACAAAGAAATTTATGACTCGCAGTTCAGTAAGGGGTGATATTATGGCAAAGAATAAAATCACAGATCAAAAACAAACTATAAATAAAGTATTGTCATACACTGCCAGATATAAAATCAGAATTTTTATCTCAATAATTTTTGCAGCGGCAACGGTTGTTTTATCTCTGTCAATACCCGTAATAATCGGTCAGGCGATAGACCTTATCACAAAAAAGAATGAGATAAACATATCTGCTATTGTACAAAAATTAATTATTGTTGCTGCCTTAACTGCTGCTAATGCTGTTTTACAATGGCTTATGAACACGATAAACAACAAGGTTACCTTTAAGGTTGTATGCGATATACGTAACGAGGCATTCGAGAAAATTCAGACTCTGCCGCTATCGTATATCGACTCACATCAGCACGGCGACATTGTAAGCAGGATAATAGCAGACGCAGATCAGTTTGCAGACGGTCTGCTTATGGGCTTTACACAACTGTTTACAGGAATACTTACCATTATAGGTACTCTTGGTTTTATGCTTTCGATAAATGTAAAAATTGCTCTGCTTGTTGTTGTGCTTACTCCTTTGTCTTTGTTTGTTGCAAGATTTATTGCAAACAATACGTATAATCACTTTAAAGTTCAGTCGGAGATCAGAGGACAACAAACTGCGCTTATCGAAGAATACATAGGAAATCAAAAAATAGTTCAAGCATTCGGTTATGAAGATAAATCAATGAAAATGTTTGACGACATAAACGACAGACTTACTTCTGCGTCTGTAAAAGCTGTGTTTTTTTCTTCGCTTACAAATCCATGTACACGCTTTATTAACAGTTTGATATATGCTGTTGTTGTATCGGCAGGCGGTATCGGTGTTATAAAAGGATTATTATCCGTAGGTTCTCTTTCTTGCTTATTAAGCTATGCAAACCAGTATACAAAACCCTTTAACGAGATCTCAGGTGTTATTACCGAGCTTCAAAATGCTCTTGCCTGCGCTTCAAGATTATTTGAGCTTATCGAACAACCCTCAGAAACACAAGACCTCGATAATACAATTGCCAATGTACAGGGCAGCGTTGAGTTAAGTAATGTATATTTCTCTTATACTCCGGACAAAAAGCTTATTCAGAACTTTAATCTCAGCGTTAAGAAAGGTCAGCGTGTAGCAATTGTAGGTCCGACAGGCTGCGGCAAAACTACGCTTATCAACCTGCTTATGCGATTCTATGATGTAAACAGCGGAAAAATCTCGGTTGACGGGTATAATATATACGATATAAAACGTTCAAGCCTGCGCAGCAATTATGGTATGGTACTGCAAGAAACATGGCTTAAAAACGGTACTATACGAGAAAACATTATTATGGGCAAGCCCGACGCAACACAAGAAGAAATTGAACAAGCCGCAAAAGCTACTCATGCACATACATTTATAAAAAGACTTCCAGACGGATATGACACTATTGTAAGCGACGCAAATTCAGGTCTTTCACAGGGACAAAAACAATTGCTTTGTATAACAAGAATAATGTTGAGCATTCCGCCCATGCTAATATTAGACGAAGCTACCTCCTCTATTGATACTCGCACTGAAATGCATATTCAGCGCTCATTCGCAAAAATGATGAAGGGCAGAACAAGCTTTATTGTTGCTCATAGGCTATCTACGATCAAAGAGTCTGATATTATACTTGTTATGAAAGACGGAAACATTATTGAACAGGGTTCTCACAATGAATTGATCGCTTTAAACGGATTTTATACAAATCTATATAACAGTCAGTTTTAAGAATCAGTCACCTTCTGCGTACTGAACACTCATCTCGCTTGACTTTTTCGTCAAATTGCACTCAATTTAATCAGTGTTTCCTTAGTTATAAAAAAACTCTTGTAATAAGCGAGAAAAAATGATATAATATCTTAGTGATGTTAATTTTTTACAAATATTTAAAGAATTGAGGGTAATATTTTGCTTGAATTAAAAAATATTAATTATGAAATCGATGGTAAAATGATTCTTGAAAATATTAATTTACGTATTGACGATCATTTTGTCGCTATTACAGGACCTAATGGCAGCGGAAAATCTACATTGGCTAAAATAATTGCAGGTATAGCTATACCTACAAGCGGACAAATCTTGCTTGATGGTGAAGATATTACCGAACTCTCTATTACAGAACGAGCAAAAAAAGGTATCAGCTATGCATTTCAGCAGCCTGTTCGTTTTAAAGGTCTTACAGTTAAGGATCTTATGAGATTGTCAGCAGGCAAGGGCACTTCGTTTAAAGAGCTTTGCAATATTCTGAACGAAGTAGGCTTGAATGCTCAGGATTATATCAACCGCAGTTTGGACGGAAGTCTTTCAGGCGGCGAGTTGAAGCGTATAGAAATAGCTATGATTTTTGCACGTTCTTCTAAGCTCAGCCTTTTCGATGAACCCGAAGCAGGTATTGATCTATGGAGCTTTCAGAAGCTTATTACCGTTTTTGCTCAGATGGTAAGCAAGACTCAAGGGAATGTGGTTATTATCAGTCATCAGGAGAGAATCTTGAATATTGCCGATAAGATAATATATCTTAAAAAGGGAAAAGTAGAAAAATACGATACTAAAGATATTATTCTTCCGACACTTCTGGAAAGCGTCGATTCTATTAATTAATTCAGGCGGTGAAAATTATGGACGAGATTCAAATGAAAATGCTGCATGAGGTTGCCGAGCTTGATTCACTTCCCGTAGGTGCTTATAACATTCGTGCGAACGGCGCTTCTGCCGCAAGAAACTCAACTGCAAATATCGAGATAGTTACTAAAACAGATAAATCCGGTATAGATATTATCATAAAACCTAATACAAAAAATGAAAGCGTTCATATTCCTGTTGTTATATCGGAAACAGGACTTAAAGAAAGTGTGTATAACGATTTCTTTATTGGTGATAACTGCGATGTTGTTATTATTGCGGGCTGTGGTATTCACAACTGCGGCAACGGTGACAGCGCACATGACGGTATCCATACATTTTATGTAGGCAAAAATTCCAAGGTCAAATATGTTGAAAAGCATTATGGCGAGGGTGAAGGCAGAGGAAAAAAGCTTATGAACCCTACAACAGTTGTTAATCTTGATTCGGGCGCACAAATGTTTATGCAAACTGCTCAGATCGCAGGAATTGACGACACATTAAGAAAAACAACCGCTATACTTGCGGACAATGCGAAGCTTGAAATTAACGAAAGCGTTATGACAACAGGTACTCAAAACGCTATTTCTGAATTCACCGCAGATCTTAACGGTGAAAACTGCAAGTGTAACATTGTAAGCAGAACTGTTGCAAAAAATAACAGCAAACAACACTTCACAAGCAGACTCAATGGCAATAATGCTTGCTCAGGTCATACAGAATGTGATTCGATCATTATGGACAGCGCAAGCGTTCTTGCAACACCCGAATTACTCGCAAACAGTACAGAAGCAAGCTTGATTCACGAAGCGGCTATCGGAAAAATAGCAGGCGAACAGATCATCAAGCTTATGACATTAGGCTTAACTGAAGCCGAAGCTGAAGAACAAATTATTTCAGGTTTTCTAAAATAATAAGCAGCTCTTCCCAATTTTCAGGGAGGAGCTGTTTTTTTGAGAAGCACCGATCATATCGAGTGTCCATATCTCTTAGTTAGATTTTCAGTAAACGACATTTAATACGTGCCTACAAAATCAAATCTATCCTTAGGGAACCACTGAATAAATCACGTCCTGCGGACTGAGCACCCCTCTCGCCTGCATATTTTTGTCAAATTGCACTCAAATCGCTTGAAATACGTCAGTATTATTGCGGTCGTCTCGTGTAATTTGCCTAAAATCTGACTAAGCGATACCGGCACTCGATTTAATTAGTGTTTCCTTAGCTTTTTTCTTTATTCACAGGCGGATTATTTGACGTTTAGAAAGAACTCCCGTAGAGTTATTTCTACAGGAGTTCTTTTTATTATGTGTTTATTTATGAACGTTTCTTTCTGAATATCGTAAAGCCTGCAACACAGCCGATTACTGCCACTATTCCTACTATTATGTAGATCAAATAGTTTCCGACTGTCAGATATTTGACTCTTTCGACATTCCACTCATTTCCAGCCTCGTCTACCAAGGATACTTCAATATGGTGCATTCCGTTTTTAAGATCAAACGAGAACGTTCCGTCTGTTGGTTTATAGTCGTATGCTATCTTTTCTCCTCTTAATCCGTTTCCGGGACATTCGTATACACCTGATTTTTTGTTATCAAGTGTTTCACTTATATCCGTAAGAGTTAATGTTGCTCCGCCTCTTGTAAAGATATTGTGCCAGCTTCTGAACTCACGAGGCAACGTTGCCGACGGCGGCACGTTGTCTATATGTATCTGCGCAAGATCAAGATATACGCTGTCTCTGACACTTACAGACAAATACATTCTTGCGTCCATCTGGTCATCTTTGAATGTTTCTGCGAAATAATCTCTCGGCAGACTCATTCTTACAAGCTCTGACGTTTTAGACAATGTATCAGGTGATTCTACATATCCTGCATATTCTTCAGGATAATAATTGACCTCATCTCTCCTGACTGCAAGAGTACCTTTATCATCATCATTATCAAGCTTTATTACACAAACGCTAAGATCACTGAAATTTGTTGACTTTTTACTGATAGATGTTCCGTCTTCGTGCATAAGTGAATAATACCCCGACTGAGCTGTAATACTGCTGTTTTCTATGTAAGCAAGTACATCTGTGTTGATCATTTTGAAGTAGGTATTCTCTATTACCTTACTCGGATTTCCTGCTTTATCTAAGGCAACAAATTTGTAGATATAAACACCGTCCTTTTTAAACAAGTCTTCAGGCAAGCTATACTTTGTTTCAGTAACTATCTCTTTAGAATCTCCGTAAACATTCTGAGTAGGTTCTATCCTATTGATCTCTTTACCGTCTTTCTTTGTATAGGTCGGAGTGTATATCAAATACTCAACCTCGATCCTATCAAAGTTAATGTCTGTAAATTCTACCGACGGCGGTAATTCGTTCTTTCGTGTTTCGTCATAAACGTCATAGTAGTTATCGCTTACAAAGTTTTTATCTGTGTTGGATATGCCGTTCTGATTGCTGAGCTCAGGCGCTGTTTTGTCGAT
Source organism: Clostridia bacterium (assembly GCA_017402845.1). GTDB lineage: Bacteria > Bacillota > Clostridia > Oscillospirales > Acutalibacteraceae > RUG592. The sequence continues at coordinate 6,357 of JAFPLH010000083.1, read as the reverse complement.
CTCAAAAATTGCTGTATGGTCGAGCGAATCTTCAAACTCACCTGCATTTGTTGCTCTGTCCTTCGGCATTTTCAACTGTGCCTTATAAACTCCGTCCTCTGATAACGGTATTGTAAGGATATGAGTATCGCTGTTTCTTGAATCTGTTTTCCACTCAAAGTAAGTTTTGTCGTACCAAACCTCTCTTGCTTCTTCATCGTCTTCGTTAATATGCCTGCTGCCTGCCATTTTCTCCTTGACAACAACATCCATATCTTGTGGATCGAAGTTATGCTCTACAACAGTAATTACAACATCAGTATCGAAATTATAATAGATCTCGGTATTTTCATCTTTTCCAAATTCTGCGAAATTGGTTGTGATCTGCGGTTTTGTTTTATCAACATTAAATACATTTCTGAAAGATGCAGATGAACCGTCTTCAGTTACCGCCCTGTGTCCGCCAAGATCTTCAGCGTCAATAGAAAAGCTGTAATCACCCTCAACAAAATAGAATTCAGCAGTATGTACTAATCCGTTATCAGTAAATTCGATTGAAGGATATGCGTCTGTATAAGCATTGGTCACGGTATTCTTAAAGCAGCTATCCCACTTAAAGTTCTTTTCGGTAATGGTAACAGTAAATTTAACGTCTGAATTATAATACATATTGTTTATCGGTTCAGAATAATTTACAGACATAATCGGAGCAATTGTATCTATCGAGAATAACGGACTGCTTACAATATCAGATTCGTTACCTGATCTGTCCATAGCGCTGAATTGCATTTGGATAGAGTTATCATCACCGCTAAAGTCGAACTCGCCGCTGCTGTTTGTGCCGCCGAACCTGAATACTCTTGTCATTTTTGTAACGAGGTTTGCATCAGTTTCTGCTATTTCCCAGCCGTTAATTACTGCACCGGAATCGTATCCTGCTGTGTTATCAATTTCAGTAATAACATTTCCTGTGCTTCCGTTTTCAGACTGCTTTGAGTGAGTGATCGAACGCAAGCCTGATTTTTCATCGGTAATAGTTACTTTAATATCTACATCTCCTGTATAAAGCATATTGCCGCTGTTATCTTCATGAGAACTGTTTTTCGGAACAAGCTCAACCTCTACTTTTGGCTTATCGTCGTCTATTACATAAGCCTGTGGTGATACCTCATCAGATGAATTCTTTACATTATCAAATACAACACCAAAGATTCTGCCCTTAAAGCCTTTAGTGATCTCGATAGAGTTTTCACCTTCTGACATCGGGAGATCGTATGTTTCAACCTTAGATTTTTTTCCTTTATTATACTGCTCCAGACGAAGCTCGGCATATTTTAGTCCCGAAGATGGTTCAGGATCTTCAGCCTTGATATGTAGAATAAAGTTATCCTTAAAGTAATAACCATACTCCAATTCTTCAATATATTCAGTAATACTGCTGATACCGTCATATGATTCAGGCTCAAGTGTGAACCCGCTTACAACAGGATTCAGAACATCACGGAAAATAATTATTTTGTCATCTTCATAAGGATCACCGTTTTCATCTGACGGTGAAGTGGTAACATTGCCTGCATTATCAACTGTTTTAAACTGGATAATATAGCTTCCGTCTTTGTTTGCTTCAACTATTTCTGAAAGCAGGTCGATCGAATACCTGAAAGTGAATACCTCACATAGTTTTGTGCGATCCGCTATTCCGGTTTCAAGCGTAGATTCTATTGTAGGCAGACTTTGTTCATCAAGCTCAGCACGACTTACAACAGATGATACATCACTATCGTTAATAAACATTTTTACTTCACGAATACCCGAATTCTCGTCTTGAACAGAAAACTCAAGTATTGCTGTATCATCAGTTTCAGGGTGAGCTCTGTACCATATCTTTCCGTTCTTCTTTTCAATATAATCCGCCTGTGGAAGATCGGCTGTCATTACAGGAGCGATATCTTCGATCATTACAAAATTATTCTGTACTTCTCCGTGTTCATCTTCAGTATTATTGATATTAACACCGGAGTTATTTTTCTTGCCTATTTTGTCATATACCGTTACAACTATGTTGCTCTGGAATACCTGTGTACCCAACTCCAGATCATAATAGTATACCTCATATTCGTTGTCTTCTGCCGGCTGATCAGGTGACATCATAAGCTCAGGTTCATCTAAGCCGTCATACATTATTTCAACTCTGCTGATGCCAATATCCTTTTCAGCGTCTTTTACCTCAACTTTTAGTCGTAAAGAATCATTCGCAAACACACCGAATGTCAATACATTCAATATAGTTTCAGCAGCACTGTTTTTCTTTTCGACAGTAAATTTGTGGATTATCGGGTTTTCAGTATCGACATAAAACGTAAAATTTGTATCTATGGAATTTCCTGAAACCGAATTAACAGTTGTTTGAACTGAATATGTATGCTCAGAACTCAAAGGAATGTAATTATCGCTAAGCTTATTGTTAGAGATAACAACATCAACATATTGTCTTCCTTCTTCATCTATACTAAAGTTTTCAAATGTATCATCGAAATTCTTACCGTCAGGCTCACCCTTGATAATTGCTCTAAGGCTCATGATGTCAGCACCGTCAGCCAATGCATATAATCTCAGGGTAATATCATTATAATTTCCTTTGTCATCCTTATCTCTCACCCATATCTGATGTTCTCCCTCTGCCGTGTCAATAGATACCGTATCCATAGACTCGATCTTTATATCACCCTTAGGACGTGAATGATCAATATAAATACGATCTGATTCTAATTTAGTTTCATTGTTTGCGAAGTCGTAAACTGTAACAACGTACGAGTACCAACCTGATTCTTTTGATAAATAGTCTGATATTTCATAGAAGTATTCCTTGTTATTATAATTTTCCTTTAGGTTTGTATCGTATTCTTTGTTCAATATCTCTTCTTTAATCGGTTCTTTTTTGTCATCAGGAAAATACTGCTCTGTTATTTTTACTTGTCTGACAGCGTTATCGTCTGAAGCTATGACAATTATCTTATTTCGACCGGTATTATCAAAGTAATATTGTTTATTACTGCATACAGCATTACTGTAATCAAAAGTAATTTTAGGTTCTGTGAAATCCATTACCCACATATCAGTGTTTATGCTTTGACGATCAACTTCAGAGTCAATATCAGCAGCTTCATCACCTTTAAGAAGCTGTGATAACGGATACAATTCATAGTTATTATAGTTGTCTTTCAGATATATAGTAAGACCGTCTATACTCTGTTCATCATTAAGTTTAAACACATAAGTATGTTTTGTATCATCTAAACCTTTATACTCTTTTACATACTCATACATACCTATTATCCTGTCAGTATCTTCACTGTCGGTATTGTTATCGCTGTCATCAGCAATTTCACTGTCAGGATCATCAATATCGGTATTATCTTTCTTGTTGCCCAAAAGTGCTATCTTCGCAATTCCGCTAACATTTTTGCTGTAAGATTTATCATAAGCCTTTACACTGATAACAAGCTCTTCTTTAGTGTAATTTCCGAACGTAAGAATATTCAGAATTGTATGCAGAGCTGATTTTTTTGCACTCATATTTATGTAGTAAACCTCAGGAGGACGAATATCAGGACCTTCTTTTGAATCACAGTATTCTCCTTTTTCTGTATATATATTACCTGCATTATCCTCTATCATTAAATGCAAAGTATGCAAGCCTGCAAATACATCTAAGCTGCTGTCATGGAAGGACAAGTGCTCAAGTAAAAAATGAACTGTATTTTTTACTGTATCTTTATTTTCATCATCTGTATCATCATCATCAATATTCTCGTCATCTGTATTAGCATTATCTGTATCGGTTGTTTTGTTTATATCGTAATCGATCCAGTCAGTTTGACTATCCCATTTGTACTTAATTGATTTAATTCCGGAATCATCATCACATATTTCGCCCTCAGGATAGAATAACCTGATTTCATTATCATAAGAAATAACCATACTGTTTACATATGAAGGAACTGTATCAATGATAAGATTTTTAACAGTTTTATTACTGTCTGTTTTTAAATTTAAGACTGTTTTCTCTGATTCTGTACCATTGGTTGCAACACATGAAAACTCGTCTATTTTTAATACTTTTTTATTTTCAGGTAAATGGACAACAAACTTTGCTATGTAGATATATGATTTTATATTATTATTGGTGGTTTCTCTATTTTCGCTAACTTTTACATTATCTACTGTATCACCATATGTCAGAGTGAACTCAACATCAATTTGTTCCTGTGTTTTTGCTTTTACAAATATTGCAACATCTCCGTCTGCAAAAATTCCGGCTTCGTTCTGATTAAGGTGTTTTGCACCTTCTTTGACAACCTTTGCTTCTGTAATAACAGGAGCTTTTGGATCATAAACATCCGGCTGTATATCACTTTTAATTATCAGATAATAATTTGGGTTTCCCGTTGCGTATTTATCTTCGATCTTATAGTAATAATTGCCGTCTGCATTTTTGTCTATAAACACCTTTGTTGTAATATCTACATCATCACCGTCGATAACATCGCCAAACTCCCATTCGTAATTAACCTCTTTGGGAACATGTTCACCTCGTACTATCGAGCCTTCAGGATAAAGATGTATCTTTCTCGGTTTTATCTCGCCTGCCTCATTGAGAACAACTATTTTCTGCTCCTCTTTGAGCTTTAATTCATACTTATCAGAGTTTTCTCCCGTAATATGAATGTCATACACTGTAACAGTTTTATTTTTTCCGACATTCATATCTTCAAAATCAGCGTTGGCTTTTAACAGGATATCATCAGATATCTGCTCGTTAAATGATACTCCTGAAAGATCAACCTCTGCTTTAGTTTTGCCGTTATACGTTTTAGTTTTTACAACGATAGATTTTTCAAAGCCGTCAGGTAAAGTTAATTCTATGATCTGATTGGCTGTATCGCTGTCTGTTGTATCATCCAGATTAACACTATCGGTATTATCTGTTGATTTACCGCTGTCTGTATTATTGTCTGTTGTATCGCTGTCAGTGTTATCGATAAATTTGTCACTATCGGTATTGTCGTCTTTACTGATATAAATTCCGCTGCCTGTTTCAAATGCGAATGACGAAATAACGGAACTCGGTATTTGACAAATAATCATCAAGAAAGCGATTGTCAATGCGGCAATTTTTCTTCCTCTCATTTTAAAAACCCCTTTCTTTTAACTATTGCTGTTGCTTGCAGCGAAATTAACGTACAAAACAAACACACCGACAAAGCCGCTTTGCTCTTTGTGCTGCTTATGATAAGAATAAGCAAAACAACAAACGATAATATAAACAAAGCTAACGGTACACGCTGTATTTTACTTTTGCTTGTTAATTTTAATTTTTTACAAGCTGCGGATAAGTATATTTGCAGACACGCTCCATTCAACAGACCTATCCAGAATACAGCCGCAACAATGTATGCTGAGGCTGGTAGTCCCGAATCTAAATTAAGCATTGGAATAAACAGCAAGCTTGCAGATGATAAAAAAAACGATACCGCTGATATATAATTAATAGTATTCATTTTTTTAACCATTCAAACTGCCCCCTTGACTGTTTTCAATAACTTTATACTTTGTATTTCTTTTATGCTTTGTATTATACAGAAAAAATGCTATAAACCAGCAGGCAAAAATTGCCACAGTAAAAAATACAAAGACTGCAAAAAATATTGATTGAAATTCCAGATCTGACTCATAAAACAGATCCCACGAATACGCAAACTTCGCTATGAGATATACAATAATCATTACTGCTACTGAAATACCGCCCACTCGTATCCAAATAAGGAAAGAAGTCTTAAAATCGTCAAAAAACTTGGCAAGAGTCTGCTTTTGCTCTTCTTTTAGTTCGTTCTGTCTGCGTTCCTCTGCGCTGTTCATTATAGGCATATTATTCATCTCCCACTTTTGTATGCGGTACAAGGCTGTCTTGTAATGATTTTCTGTCTGTTTCAAGCTTCCCTGCAATAGTATCTATTTTTGAGCCTGTCATCAGCTTGATAGCAATTTTCGTCATAATAACACTGTAATCTTTGTCTTTTCCGTCTTCGTAATACTCCATCAGAGTATTATAAGCATTTGTCAAGACCTCAGTATTATTATCATCTGAATTATTGATTTGTGAAAGAATACTTGCAAGAGTATATCCATCGCTGTTATAGGCATCTGATAAGTTGATACTATATACAGATTTTGCTATTTCATCAAGATTATCACTCTTTGCATTCATAATGATCGTGTCAAGAGAACTGTTCCATTTTGACTCGCTTATATACTGTTTCATAAGAGATACAAGTATTTTCGTTTCGTCACTGTCGATAAATTCATCGTTATTTTTAC
>JAFPLH010000082.1 GCA_017402845.1 Clostridia bacterium | reverse complement strand
GGCTGTCTGCGTAGTAGTTCCAGTCTACGCCCTTCATCGGAAGCGTAAAAACGCTGCTTGATGTTCTGCTTTAGATAACGGTTGTTGAAGCGCTGCTGTGTGCTGATGCTCCAACGATAGCGCCTGTTGATATAGCTGATACAGCACATACTGCTGCGATAACTCCTGCGAATACCTTTTGTTTTGATTGTTCCTGTCTTTTTCATTTTGATTATCCCCTTTTTGATTTTTTATTTTTTGTTTGTCTCTCTTGAGTACGTCTATATAATAACAGAAAAAGACGGCGCTGCATAAATCCAAAATAAGCTTGATTTGTAGCTTATTTTACAAAAGGTATACACCGTGTAGCTAAATTTACAGTGCGTAGGGGAATTGTATATGTAATACCGCACAAAGACAATTCCGAAGATTCGCAGCAGATTTTATTGTCAGAATGCAAAAGTCGCCCGCAAGAATACTAACATATTTCTTTATTTTATATATACTCCCTCCCTGAGGGAGCTGTCAGCGTAAGCTGACTGAGGGAGAAATGCAAGAAATTATCTGCTTTATTTTATTAAGTTGATGATATCGCGTTCCCTACACCCCTGCAAGCCTTTTGAAAAGGCTTAGCGAAAAATTTATTATTTTCTAATTACCTTGTCTGCTCATATTCTTGCCTTGCATGAGATCGTTTTCACTTTCACCCTATATACAGCGGTATTATTCACAGCTTTTTCGTCAAATGTCCACTCTTTACCCGTCATCTGTTTCATAATACACGCAAGGGCAAACTTTTTTTCCTCGATATCGTCAATTATTTCAGCCGTACCATTACCGATAACACTTTTGTATTGCGCAGAATACTCACAAGCACTATCAGCCGATATCAAACTGTAATCTCCGTCTATTTCAAAACCCACGTCGGGTAAGCTCTTACACAACGCATATTTTCTGCCGGCTTTTGCGCCGTGAAAATAAAACGTATATTCTCCGCTTTCAAAGGTATACCCAAAATTTACAGGTACAATATATATTTCGCCGTTGTCATAAAAGCCTATACGCATTATTTGTTCACTGTCAATAAACTCTCTGACAGCGTCACTGTTTGTTACCTCTCTGTCCTTTCTCCTCATAAACAGACCTCGCTCCTTTTTCTTCAAAAATAACAGACAGTATTTTTATTTTCTTTACGTACTTCTCCATGTATCTATTGTAAAGCCTGCTTTTCTTGACCTTTGTCTTTATATGCTGCGAGCCTGCCGAGCCGAATAATACAGACATTATAAAAAATGGTATCTGTGGTACTATCGGTATGAGTACGCCAATTATACCGCATATTAAAAATACTGCTGCAAGAATCAAACAAATTATTCTTTTCATTTAATATTATCCTTTTCAAGAATTATATCACCCTGAAATTATAGTGTCAATCTACTCTGTATTTAGTATTTTTATATGTCACAAAAATAAACAGAAAATTTTATTGAATATTTTTCTTAAACTTTCTTGAATTTGTTTTGACTTTTTTGTTTTTTATGTTACAATTAATATATATAGGTTTTAGGCAATACAATGGAGGTCTTACATAATGGGAGATTTAATAGGCAAAATTTGTCCGTTTTGTCTTAATTCTATAAAAGAGGGCGATTCTGTAATAGTATGTCCCGAATGTGGCGCAGCTCATCACGAAAGCTGCTGGCATACGTTCGGCGGCTGTACAACAGAGGGCTGTATACATTATCCGCAAGCGATCAATGCGCCCGTTCCGGAGCAAAACCCCGCAAATAAGCCGCTGCCGTCGCTTTCAAAAAACAATAATCAGAAAACGGTAGCTTCACTTACAAAACCCGATCAGCAAAAAAATGTTGCTTCACTTACAAAAAAGAGTACGCCTGCACAGCGTTCGGGCCCAGCATCACTTACAAAGCCTGCACCCGCCCCGCAAAACGAGAACAAACAAAAAACAGTTGCATCTCTTACAAAAACGGCACAGCAAAGCCGTCCACAGCAGCCGGCAGCGCAAACCAATCAAAAAAATGAGCGTCCGCAGAATACGCAAAAAGCACCGATACCGAACTTGAAAAAGCAGTCCGCCGCAGCAGACAGCACACCTGCAAATACCACAGACACACCGCAAATAGTCTGCATAAAATGCGGAGTTCTTCTTGCACCTAACCAGAAGTTCTGCCCCTCGTGCGGAACAGAAAAGAAAGACCGCACAAAGCCAGTAGAAAAAAAGACTATCAAATGTAAAAAGTGCGGAACAGAAGCAGACGCAGATAAGCTGTTTTGTCCGAGCTGCGGTCAGAGAATAAGCGATCCGCCGCAGTCGCAGATAAGACTAAACTACGGCACCGAGCTTGACTTAAAGCCGAAAGCACCCGAAGCCAAGAAGCCCGAAGAACAGCCAAAGAAGAAAAGCCCGTTATCCTTTATACTTATAGGTGCGGCAGCAATTGCAATAATTGTATTTATCTTCTCTAACGCAAAAGTCAAGGACTTTAACAAGCTTTACTCAAAGGAATACGGCAGTAAGGCGTGGTGTACGATCTCTGTTGACGGCACAAAAATGGTTGTTGACACTAACCCCGGTGACGATCCCGACACTTTGGTTTCAGAAGCTTATGACAAAATAATAACCATAAACACACAATTAGGCTTTAACAGCGAGGTATTCCGTTCTATGCAGGCAACACGCTTTGTTGACGGCGTGCAGTCTGCCGAATCGGAAAAATACGCTGTATCGTGGCGTTATCATCCCGATACAGGACTTGAAGCTACCTATACTATAAAGAACAAGAGTAAGAGCAAATAATTCTCTATATAAAAAATATCCCCGAAAACAGCTTTATTTACTGTTTTCGGGTTTTTTTTATAATACTCCGAATACCTCGCCCAAGCCTTTATGTATGACCAGATCAGCACGATTATCAAACGGTGTAGCCGATTTATTTATCAGCACCTTTTTGTCGCCGTTATAATAATGTATATAGCTGCTTGCAGGGTATACAGAAAGCGACGTACCGCCGATTATAAGCAGATCAGCCTCACTAATCGCCTTAATTGCAGCTCTTACTACCTTATCGTCGAGAGGTTCTTCATACAAAACAACATCAGGCTTTATTATTCCGCCGCATTTGCAGTGTGGTACTCCTTCTGTATTGAATACATCAGCAGCACCGTAAAACTTCTTACACCTCATGCAATAATTGCGAAGCACACTTCCGTGAAGCTCATGCACTACCTTTGAGCCTGCCTTCTGGTGAAGTCCGTCAATATTCTGAGTAACAACAGCTTTAAGCTTTCCCCTTTGTTCAAGCTCTGCAAGCTTGTAATGCGTAACATTAGGCTCATACTTCAAAGAGTTGAGCTTATCACGGTAAAACTTGTAAAACTCATCTGTTTTCGCCATAAAGAAAGATCTGCTCAATATCTCCTCCGGCGGATAATCATACTTCTGATTATAAAGTCCGTCTTTACTTCTGAAATCAGGTATCCCGCTTTCGGTAGATACTCCCGCACCGCCGAAAAATACAATAGCTTTGCTGTTTTCTACAAGGTTTTTAAATTCAAGTATCTTATCGTTATCATTCATAGAAGCTACACCTCACAATTTCGGAGCAATAAAATTATATGCCGCAGTAGAAATGTCTGCAATTGCGTCTATCGGAATCTGATAGTCTGTAATATCATCAGCCATAACAACAATAATGTAAGGATATTTTGAGAATACAATACAAGCGTCATTCTGACAGTCGTCAAGCTCGCCCGTTTTATTTGCAGTTTTTATATTTTCAGGAACACCCGCAGGAATTTTATGCTTTCTGTCTTGATGCACCATATAATCAAGCATTTCCTTTGTATGCGGAAATTTTCCTTCATATATCATCTGCAAAAGCTTTGCGGTATCTTCGCAAGTTGTAATATTGTCGTTTACGTCGTTATCCTCACGCATAAGACGATTCATAGCAGTATCTTTAAAGCCGTATTTTTTGCAGAATTCGTTTACTTTTCTTCTGCCCTCAATGCTGTCGCCGTGACCTATCATACGCACAAGAGCGTCTGCGGCGTCATTATCGCTTAGTATTATCATATCAGACATAAGCTCGTCAATATCGTATACGTCTTTATATTCCTTTTTCATTTCATCGTAGTTTTCGTAAAAGGCACACATAATATAAAGCTTTATTACGCTTGCTGCCTGCATTTTCTGATTGTTTATGCTCAGAGTATCACCTGTTTTCGGTATGGTGATATATACCGCCCATTTGCCGCCTACCTGCTTTTGTACATCTGAGATAATATCGTTTATCTGCGGTTCAAGCTCCTCAAGCGGTACTGAGAATTTTTCGAGCTCAAATGAATAATTCTCCTGTTGAACCGCTGATTCTGTTACTGCTGCGTTTTCGTCAAACCTCTGAACATTCTTTGACGATACAACAGACGCTACTGCAACTGACACCATAGCCAACGCAACAACACCCAGACAACCTACAAGCGCAAAGATAAGCTTTTGTTTATTTTTTTTGCTTTTTCTTTCCTTTGCCAATTCAAATAACCCCTTATTTCTTTTTCCCTATAAAAAGATCAATAATCTAAAGCTCTTTCAACCTGCATCATAATTGCACATTCCATTCTTTTTTTGAAAAGCTCGCAGCCGTACTCATACACGCCCGTAACAGAACCTGACGCATGATAAGAGTTAGCCGCACAGCCGCCGCTGCAATAAAGCTTTGCCCAGCAGTTCTGGCACTCTTTTCTTGCGTAAGCGTTGCACAGCTTGAACTCCTGCTGAACATCTTTATTTTGAACGCCGTCCCAGATATTGCCAAGACTGTATTTTTCGTCGCCTACAAACTGATGACACGGGAAAAGCTCGCCCCACGGCGTTACAGCCATATATTCAGTGCCCGAACCGCAGCCCGAAATACGCTTATATATACACGGACCATGCTCCAGATCTATCATATAGTGATAGAAGGTAAAGCCTCTGCCCTCTTTTTCTCGCTTCAGCATTTCCTTTGCAAGTATCTCGTACTGTTCAAACAATACGGGAAGATCCTCTTTTGTAAGTGCATACGGATCATCAGGCTTGCAGACAACAGGCTCCATAGACAATTCTGTAAATCCCAGATCAGCTATATGAAAAATATCGTTTGTAAAATCAACGTTATTATGAGTGAAAGTACCTCTTATATAATAACCCTTGCCCTCTCTTTTTTCAACAAGCTTTTTGAATTTGGGAACAATTGTATCATAGCTGCCCTTGCCGTTGACGGTTTTACGCAGTCTGTCGTGAATTTCTTTGCGTCCGTCAAGACTTAATACAACATTATGCATTTCTTTGTTTGCAAAGTCTATAACGTCGTCATCTATCAGAACACCGTTTGTTGTGAGCGTAAAGCGGAAATTCTTGTTATGTACCTTTTCAAGCTCTCTGCCGTATCTTACGATCTCTTTCACCACTTCCCAATTCATAAGCGGTTCGCCGCCGAAAAAGTCTACTTCAAGATTTCTTCTCGTGCCTGAATTTTCTATCAAAAAGTCAAGAGCCCTCTTGCCCACCTCAAGCGGCATTAACGCTCTGTCGCCGTGATATTTGCCCTGACTTGCAAAGCAGTATTCGCAGTTAAGATTGCATGTATGCGAAACGTGCAGACAAAGAGCCTTTATTACCGTGTTTCTGTTTTTCAGATCAAAAGCCTTGTCTGCATACACATCTTCGGTAAAGAGCTTACCGTTTTCTTTTAACTGTTCTATATCTTCAAACAGCTCGTTTATATCGCTGTCTGTTACGGTATCACCGTACTTTTGCAAAAGCAGAGCTTTTATTTCGTCTTGCGTGTGGGTTTCATAAAGCTCGATAGCGTCATACGCCGCCTCGTCAACATTATGAACACTTCCGCTGAAAACATCGAGTACAATATTATATCCGTTTAATTTAAATAAATGAACCATAGTAATTTTTCCGATTAAAAAAGATAAGCCGCTGCGCACCGATCAATAATTATACGGCTGCAACGGCTTTTATTCCAATTGCACTGTATGCAATAGGATCATACGATCGAATTTTTGAGAATTATGCGTATCCGACAAGCGGATACGCAATACTTTTTCATAAAGAAATTATTTCTCGCACTTCTGATTAGCTACGCCGCATGATGTTTTGCATGCAGACTGACAAGATGTCTGGCATTCGCCGCAGCCGCCTGTCTTAACGCTTTTTTTCAAATCACGAGTTTCGATAGTCTGAATTCTTTTCATAAACGGATAACCTCCTTTATTATTTGACACATTTAGTGTATCATAAAATTTCGCTGTTGTCAATGCTGATATTACCCGTCAGACCACGTTATCCATCAGCATTATACAGACGGCGCATTTTGCGTTTTATACACAAAGCATCTTAACTTCTCTGTATTTGCCTACGTCAGACTTGACCGCAATTCCGATAGAATATCTCAGAATATCAAGACAATCACGGTTGTCTACTTTGCCGTCGTTGTTTACGTCGGCAGCAAACTCTCCGTAAAGACTAAGTGCTGCAAGCTTAATTACCGAACGCTGAGCACGCAGACTGTCTTTTGCGGTGATCTTGCCGTCTAAGTCAACATCGCCTACCAGTATATTGACAATTTCATACAGATCGGAGTCGGAGTCGGTATCGGTATCGGTAACAATGTAATTGTCGATATAACCATAAATATCGGGATCGTCAATATCGCTTGCGTCGAAGGTCACAAGCTCAAGAAGCTTTGAATAGAACAAACCGTCTATTGAATCATACGGCTGCAAAGCCTTGAAATGAAGAACAAACTTCAGCTTTGTATCAGGCGAATCAGATGCATTAAGTACATTTACCCTTACCGCTTCGTCTGCCTTGTCGTCATTTACTATAACCTGATACTTGTCTGAATTATAACCGTCCATACCTGCAAATTCAAATATGCTCGATTCCGATATGAAATTGTAATATACCACAAACGATGCTCCGCCGATACCTTCATCACAATCAATAGTAAATATTATATCTGTATCACGCAGGAGAGTATCCGTGCCTTTGTCAGAATCAGACTCCGGATCCGAATGAGGATCACTGTCAGACTGCGAATCGGAATCGGAATTTACGTTTGAATCAACGTCACTTTCAAAAGGATTATCAACGTCAATAATGAACTCAACATCTTCATTTTCAACCTCTGCATAGTCGTCAACATCTGTATAAACGACCTTAGCATCAAAGGTTACAAGCTCAAGCAATACAACTGTAAAGCCTGACTCAGATGCAGCAGATGCAGAATTATTCTTTATTGTTTTAAAGTGTATATCAAAATCAATAGCAGTCGAAGCTGATTCCTGACTCTGACAGAGAACATTCGCCTTCACCGTTCCGATCATATCGTCATTTATTACCGATATATAATTATCTGTATCATAGCCTGTAATGCCTGAACATTCATATTTATTTGCGTCATATAAAACCTTAAACAATACGCCGCCGATACCGTCAGGGTGTTTTACATTAAAGATGATATCTGTGTCGTAGTATTCAACTGCTGATTCTGTTTCTGTTTCTGTTTCTGATTCCGTATCGTCCGATTCGATATCAGAAATATCTGAATTGAAAGTGAATGAATCTGTTTCAACGTCTGTTTCTTCGCCGTCAACAAGATGACCGTATACTTTACAGTCAGGAACAACATTACCTTCCGCATCAACAAGCTCGATACAATGCGAATAGAAGGGTGCTTGTGCATTTTTCTCCTTAGTGAAATTAACAGCAACAGACAGATCGTAATCACAATTTTCTGTTACTGCAAGAGCATTGACTCTTACGATTCCACTGTAATCATCGCACATAACGACCTCATATCTTTCGCTGTTATAGCCCTTTACGGCATTGACTGTGTATATTTCGGGATCATAGAAGATCTCAAACATTGCTCCGCCGATACCTTTATCGTAATGTATCATATAGATAACATCTGTATCACCGTACCGGTTATCTGTATCTGCTCCCGAATCAGTGTCGGAAAATTCTTCACTGTCTGTATTTGGATAGTTATCTGAAACGGAGTCAGAGTCAGATTCAGAGTCCGGATATGGATTGATCTCGGTATCAACATCTGTCTGTATCAATTCACCGTGAGCCTGACAATCGGGTACAACATTTCCGTTTGCGTCAACAAGCTCCAGACAATTTGAAGTGAAGTGAATCGGTTCTCTTGTATTGTCAACAGCAAAAAGTATACTGATACTCAGCTCTGTATCACATTCTTGTGTAATTGCAAGGGCGTTTACAGTGAAAGTACCGTTGTAATCATCATGACAAATAACGCTGTATCTGTCAGCGCTGTATCCGTTGACCATATAAGGAGTAACCTGCTTTGCAGGATAGTGTATCTCGAACATCAAACCGCCAATACCATTGTCATGCTTCACATGATATGTAACACTTGTTGCGGCTTCGGGAATTTCAATATCCGTATTATCGGGACTGTCTGATTCACTGTCAGAATCACTATCGGAATCACTGTCAGAATCGCTGTTGGGAACGGGATCAATAATATCATACTTGATATTCATATCAAAATCATAGTCGTCTAAAGTATCCAACTCATTTGCTTCAGCGTCAACCAATTCAACCAATACGGAATCAAAGTCATATTCGGGTTCAGCATCGGCATTAAGACAAATGAAGCTGCATTTTATTGAAAGCTGAGTGTCGCAATCACTGGTCAAGCTAAGGAAACCTACTTTTACAATTCCTTCGGGATCGTCATTAGCTATAACGCAGTATTTTTCCTCATCATATCCGTAAACGCTGTCAAATGCATAATCCTCGTAATCGTAATACAGCTCAAACACGCCGCTGCCTATTCCGCCTTCAAGGGCAATTATACATTCTACATCTACATTGCCGTAACCCTGAGATATTTCCGGTACGGACTCTTTTACTTGTGACACCTGTGCAGGCGCCGAGTATGCGCTCGCCGGAGTTACAAAAACCGTACCCAACAAAAGCAGCACACTAAGCAATAAAGCTATTGTTTTTTTCATTTTGTTTACCTCTCTTTCATATTTTCATCTTTTTTCTATAAAATCAAAGGTACTCAGTCATGATTTGAGTATCCTAAAATTTACTGTTTAACAAAACTCATCGGGCATATTATCGTCCTCAGTAATATATCTTACGACCTTGCAGGGCACACCGCAAGCAAGCGCATGCGGGGGAATGTCTTTAACAACAACGCTCCCTGCCCCTATTACCGCATTGTCACCGATAGTAACACCGGGGCATATATGCACTCCGGCGCCTATCCAGACATTATTTCCTATGGTGATAGGATAAGCATACTCCAGACCGGAATTTCTCTGTTCGGCTGTCAAAGGATGTCCTGCCGTATAAATACCAACATTAGGGGCGATAAACGCATTATCTCCGATAGTGACCTTTGCACAGTCAAGCACTATAAGATTATAGTTAGCATAAAAATTTTCGCCAATCTCTATGTTATACCCATAATCGCACAAAAACGGCTGTTCTATCCAGAAATTCTCTTTTGTACTGCCGAGGATAGAAAGCATTATTTCACGTCTTTTTTCTTCGTTCAGAGGATCAGCTGTATTGTACTCACGGCATAGTCTTTTTGCGTTCTGCCGATCATCTACGAGCGACTTGTCAGCCATAGAGTTATAAAGCATACCTGCAAGCATTTTTTCTTTTTCAGTCAAATAACATCTTTCTCCCTTAATTTATTGAGAATAATAACCATAATAAACGACATACTCATTAACGAAATGCCAACTCCCGCCCTTATTTTTCTGCCTGTAACAACGCTGTCATAGGGATTTGTTTCCGGTGAAATCATTTCGGTATATTCGATAATCTCTCCGCTTTCCCTTTCAGGTAAAGTATACGCCTCCGGACGGCTGAGCAGCGTATTTTTTTCGCTGTCTGTTTGCGTATCGCTTTCGGCTGTTTCGCTGTCTGTTTGCGTATCGCTTTCGGCTGTATCGCTGTCTGTTTGCGTATCGCTTTCGGCTGTTTCGCTGTCTGTTTGCGTATCGCTTCCGGCTGTTTCGCTGTCTGTTTGCGTATCGCTTTCGGCTGTTTCGCTGTCTGTTTGCGTATCGCTTTCAGCCGCTTTACTTTCGGCTCTGCCACTCTCCGCCGCTTTGCTTGCGGTTGTACTGCTTTCTGTGGTTTTGCTTGTGGTTGTACTGCTTTCTGTGGC
>JAFPLH010000081.1 GCA_017402845.1 Clostridia bacterium | reverse complement strand
ACGAGAGGACCGGGATGGACGCACCGCTGGTGCACCGGTTGTCACGCCAGTGGCACAGCCGGGCAGCTAAGTGCGGATCGGATAAACGCTGAAAGCATCTAAGCGTGAAGCCGGCTCCAAGATTAGATATCCAAGAGTATAACTTGAGAGACCCCTTGAAGACTACGAGGTTGATAGGCTGCGTGTGTAAGTACGGTGACGTATTAAGCTTGGCAGTACTAATAGGTCGAAAGCTTGACCATAAAGGTCATCGAATGTTCAGAAGTTTATTATGCTTTGTTCAGTTTTGAGGGTGCTTACCAGAGGAGGTTGTTTACCTCCTCTTTTTTTATATATCTTTTAGTGTGGTGTTATTATGAAAAAGAAAATTAAATCACCTTTACTTATTATTCCTTTTGTGATGTGTATTGCTATTGTCGTTTATACAATTCTGAATGTTGTTTTCAGTCCTTATTGGGACAGCGTTTACGCACCGACTGGTTATCTCTCGCTTACTTCTATGAGATATGCCGAATCTGCCGATAAAGTTTATACAAATAATCAAGCCTGTGAAGATATTGACTATCTTTTAAAGTACCTCGAAAGAGTACACCCGAAATATATTGACGGTTTATCTGATGATATTACAGCTTTGAGTATACAAAAAAAAGAAAGCTTTGGTGACGAGGTCACAGCTTATGAAATTTGGCGTGCGTGTGCAGAAATTCTTCACTCTGTTGGCGACGCTCAAAGTTTTACTGTTCCGTCTTTCCCCTGTGAATACTTAGTTGACTATATTAATAAAACGTCGTCGGGTTACTCAGTCGTTTCGGTAAATGGAAAACCTATTTCTGAATTGTTGGCTGAAAATTCAAACTTATACTCATACGAAACAACTACATGGGCTGAAAACTGCCTATTAGCCTCTCTACAAACAAAACAGGGCTTTAAATTTTTAAAGCTTGATACAGACGAGATAACTATTGTATATGATTATTTCGGTGATATAGAGAAGGTCGTTTATACCGCTGATGATTTTTATGACTACGATAATACTTATAATATGGTCGGCGGAGATAATAAAGAACAATATTACTGTGAATATAATACCGATTACAATTTTGGCGTTATTGTATTTAATGCCTGTGATTTTGACAGTGATTACAGAGAGTTTATATATAACTTTTTTAAAGAAGTAAATGAGCAAGAGATCAGCAATGTTATTATTGATCTTCGTAATGTCACAAGCGGAAACTCTCAGACTGCTGAGGAGCTTATTCTCTATCTTGACCGTGAGAATATGACTACCCCTGGGGGCGTTATGCGTCTTGGTCCATATATGATGAAGTGGGATAGGGAAACACAGAAAATCACTCACTATGATGATATGCTTTATAGCGGAAATGTGTATGTAGTGACCTCAGGTCTAACTTTCGGTACCGGCACTATGTTTGCCGAGATGATACAGGATAACGGCTTCGGTAAGGTTATAGGTGAATCTTGTGCAAATCTTCCCGCCGGTTATGGTGAGGTAGTCGTTTTTCAGACGCCTAATTCCGTTTTGTCTTTTCAGATATCTTCAAAAGAATTTTATCGTATTGATGAAAATAAGAAAAATTTACCTGTTATTCCTGATTATCCTTGTACTGCCGATCAGGTTGAAGGGTATATTGACATGTTTGTTGAAAATTGAGGAAACACTAATTTAGGCAATACCGCACAATGACCGACTGACGGTTTTGTGCGGTATTGCCTTAAAAATTTGCTATGATATTACCCTAATGTTCAGATCACAGCAAGTCAGAAATAAGCGCTCATTTATGCTATTAGCTCTATACCGTTGCATTTAATTGAAACGATATCATCGGGATTAAGTGTGTACGGTTTAGATGTATCTCCATCTTTGCAATAAAAATAATCCATGAATAATTTACTTTTTCCGTCCGGTGAATCTTCACTCGACGTAGAATTAGGCAAAGTTGAAAGCTTTGTTCCGTCTTTCATAGTGAGCTCTATATTAGGCTCAACTGTTGAAGCGTTCATGAATTCTCGATTTTCTTCGGCACTCCAGTTTTCCTGATTGTCAAGGTCAAACTCTTTGTACGCATTGTTGTTATCTGTTACAACATCTATCGAAAATACAAGAGATCCTGCTTTGATATTTTTTACTGTCCATGAAGAAGGCAATGTTCGAGTAGCATTCGTAAACGGCACTGACTGCTATTTTTAATAATTACCTAAAAAACTACTAATGATCGGAAATAACGAATTTCCCCTTAAAACGCCACTCACAAGGTAATGTTGTTCCTTGTGGGTGGTCTTTTTGTTACAAAACTCATGAATTATTAAAAAATGTCCGCTTGACGGATTTGTTCGTTTTGTCACAATAATTTATACACTGAAATAGAAATCAATTTTTAAAATTTTTGTAAATTATAGCATATTGAGGTGACAATAAATTGAATTTGTGCTATAATTTCTAATACAGCAAATATAGCAATAGCTATTCTTAGATATTATGCTTATATAATTATAATATTTAAGATCGCTTTATTTCTTTAGCATGACTATAATGCTTATTGAGTATTCATCATAACAGCTTATGAATACAGGCTGCAAGCTGCGTACAAATATTTTTAGTTTTATCCGTAACACTTGCAAAGGAGCTTTCTTGATCTGCGTTCTTTGAGAGATCAGGATCGTAAAACAGTCATTATTTCGCCGTTTGGCGATTATAATATTTTTAAATTTTATATTATGAAGGGATTGATCATTAAAATGACAAAAACAAGTAAAGCAACAAAGCTTACCTCACTCGTATTGTCAATTATGATGATAATGTCGCTGTTTACTGTGACAGCGGGTGCGGCAACAACAGCCAGAACGTATATTCCGTTGGATGTTACGGGCTTCAATTATGATGTAATTCTTGATATGGGCGAAACAAGTGTTACTAATTATGATAATACGTATGCCTTTGCATCAGATAGCTATGTAAAATCAAAAGACAAAACTAAATCGGGATTACCAGATGATGGAAAAATAAGTATTCCTAAGAACCAAGAAAATGTACTTTTCCAGCTTGCACCTTATAATGATAATAATACCGCACGGTTTAACAAATCAGCTATAACTCTTACGCTCACAACTCCGGGAAGTTATAGTTCATTGGCTCTTTTGGGTTCATATGCCGGTAAGTCATCAGCAACTATTCAAGCTACATTGATCTATACGGATAATTCAACAAGTAATGCTAATTTTACATTACAGAGTTGGACCAACAATACGGATGTCAGTTATTCAGTAATAAGAGGCAATAATCTTAATCTTAGCACTTCAACAACCGGTGGTATGCATGTATGTGAAATTAGTGCAGATTCAACCAAGCTGTTAAAGCAGATAAAGCTTCAAAAAACCGGTAACTCCAATTCAAGAGCGCATATAGTTGCTGTATCGGGAATTATCCCAATTGGTGTGCCAGAAGCTGTAACAGCTTCTGCTAAGGACATAACAACTTCTTCATTCAAAGCAGAGTGGGATGCGGCAGAAGATGCAACAGGATACAGATATGATGTATCAACAGAAGAAAATTTTAGCACATTTTTAACAGGATGCAATAATCAGTCAACAACCGAAACATCTTTTCAGGTTACAGGCTTGACTATGGGTCAAACATATTACTTCAGAGTACGTGCGTACAATGATAAAGGTACAAGTGATAGTTCTCAGGTACAGTCTGTAAAGATACCATACATACACCACGCAGCCGTTGCGCCGACCTGCACTCAAGACGGTAATGTAGAATACTGGGAAGACGCTCAGGGTAAATTTTATTTAGACGAAGATTGTACAAAGGCACTTGACAGTGTCATTGATCCTGCAATAGGTCATGCTTGGGGCGAGGCTTCTTACGTGTGGCGTGTTGACGGTAAGAATTGGATATGCACAGCAACGAGAACTTGCGGCAACGATTCTACTCATGTTGAATCAGAAGAATCAACAGCCATAGCAGACCAGACTACTGATCCTACATGCGAAACAAAGGGCGAAACGACTTATACAGCAACATTTGTTAATACTGCTTTTACAAAACAAGAAAAGAAAGAAACTGATGTTGAAGCATTAGGTCACAGATTTATTCATTTGTTTGATTGGGTATGGAATGGATTTGATAATGCTGTTGCATATATTGCCTGCGATCACAACAAAGACCATATTGAAACCGCAGATGCTGCCGCACAGGTAACAAATACTGTTCCCGCTGAATGCGAAAAAGAAGGTTATATTTATCATACTGCAACAATAGATATTGCTGATCCCGATAACGGAACTACTACACAATATACTGATACAAAGGTAGAAACTCTTGATCAGCTTGGTCACGCTTGGGGCGGAGTTGAATATAATTGGGATTATGACGGCGAGAATTGGTATTGTACTGCAACAAGAGTTTGTGAAAGAGATTCTTCTCATATTGAAACAGAAAAAGTAAAAGCAATAGGTCAAAAGGAGACCGATCCTACTTGTGAAGAAAACGGCTCAACTACCTACACAGCAACATTTGATAATCCTGATTTTGAGAAACAAACACATACAGAATCAGATATTGCAGCTATCGGTCATAAGTTTATTCATTTTATTAAATGGGTATGGGACGGCTTT
>JAFPLH010000080.1 GCA_017402845.1 Clostridia bacterium | reverse complement strand
TTCAGATGTGCCGTAGATTTAGTCGGCAGGTTGCACAATAAAATCGCCGGCATACTGACGTATGTCAAGATTTTTTGTGCAATATGACGGCTGAAGATACGGTGCAGATGGACGGCGTGAGGTTTTTAGAGGTGCCCTTAAGTTATCTTTAAAAAACCAGTATAGCAATAAAAGAATTATGATCGCACGCTATACGATTTTTATTAGAATATGTTTATCGCAAATTTTCCATTTTACATTTTCCATTTTCAATTTACTATATCGTGCGCCGCACTTGACAAAAGCCGTGCGGTGTGTCATAATTAATTGGATTAATATATTAAAAAGGGAGTATCAATTATGCATTGGGCTGAAAAAATCGCAGACGAGCTTATAAAAAAGCAGCCGAACAAAGAAGAATATGTTTGTGCGGCAGGCATTAGTCCTTCGGGATCTATTCATATAGGAAATTTCAGAGATATAGCAACAAGCTATTTCGTTGTTCGTGCTTTGAGAAAAAGAGGCAAAAAAGCTAAGCTTTTGTTCTCATGGGACGAATTTGACCGTATGAGAAAGGTTCCCGTAAATGTTGAGAAGGTAACAGAGGGGTTTGACAAATATATTGGGTATCCTTATGTAGATGTACCAAACCCGTTTGATACAGAAGCCCCCACATACGCTAAATACTTTGAAGATGAATTTGAGCGATCTATCGGTAAATTCGGAATTGAAATGGATTACCGCCACCAGGCTGAAATGTACAGAGGCGGCAAGTACAGAAAATATATACTTCACGCACTTGAAAAGAGAGGCGAAATTTTCGATATTCTCGACAGCTTCCGCACACAGGACGCACAAGAGGGCGAGAGAGAAGCATATTTCCCCGTATCTATATACTGTTCACAGTGCCACAGAGATACTACTAAGATCGCATCGTATAACGACGAAACAAAAACTGCTGAGTATGAGTGCAAGTGCGGCAATCACGCTTTGTTTAACTTCAACGAGGATTCCGACTGCAAGCTTGCTTGGAAGATCGACTGGCCTATGCGTTGGTGCTATGAGGGCGTAGACTTTGAGCCGGGCGGAAAGGATCACGCTACTGTCGGCGGTTCATACGATACAAGCTGCCAGATCGCAAAGAAAATATTCGGTATTGATCCGCCGCTGTTCAAGGGATATGAATTTATCGGTATCAAGGGTACAACAGGTAAAATGTCGGGTTCTTCGGGACTTAACCTTACACCCGAAACACTTCTTAAAATATATCAGCCGGAAGTTATTTTGTGGCTGTATTCAAAGGTTGAGCCAAACAAGGCTTTCGATTTCTGCTTTGACGACGGTATACTTCGCCAGTATTTTGAGTTTGACAAGCAGTATACACAGTACATAGAGGGCAAGGCAGATGAACACGTTTCTTCTATAATAGAGTACAGCCTTGTATCTGACAAGCCGATCAAGACAGTACCTATGAGCCTGCTTGTGCAGCTCGGTTCTATCGTTGACTTCAACGTACCTATGATAGAAACTGTATTTGAGAAAATAGGCAGACCGTTTAAGTATTCGGATTTTGAAGAAAGACTCGATCTTGCAAAGTATTGGCTTGAAAACTGTTCGCCCGAAAGTGCAAATAAGCTTTTGCCAATGCGCAATTGGTTGGTTTATGACGCACTCACAGATGAGGGAAAGCAGGAGATAGCTGTTCTGCATGAGTACCTCAAAAATAATACATACGGTCTTGATGAGCTTAACACAAAGCTTTACGACGTTCCGAAAAAGGTATTCGGTGAGAATGCCGAAAACCTTAAAGCTTTGCAGGGCGACTTCTTCAAGAGTGTTTACAGACTTTTGATAGGCAAAGATAAGGGCCCAAGACTTTATCTTTTCTTGTATGCGATAGACAAAGAAAGCTACCTGCATTTACTTGACTTTTCAACACCAATGACCGAGGAGGAAAAAGCCCCCAAAGAGGTAGAAACGGTTGAGGAAGAAGAACAGGTATTTGGAGAGCCTGATCCGGTTGCACCGATCAAGCCTGAGATCACCTTTGACGACTTTGCAAAGGCAGATTTCAGAGTATGCAAGATCTTGAAATGCATTGAGATTCGCAAGTCGCACTCATGCTACAAGCTGACAGTATTTGACGGACTCAAAGAAAGAGTTATCGTATCGAGTATAAAGCACTACTACAAGCCCGAACAGCTTATCGGAAAGAAGATAATTGTTGCGGCAAACCTTGCTTCTACAAGAATTACAGGCGTAACGAGCGAGGGTATGCTTTTAGCTGCAACAAATAACGCTTGCGGCTGCAAGGTGATATTTGTTGACGACGCTGTACCGGAGGGTACACCGATAGCGTAATTCACAGTGTAAACTGGGAAAAAACGAAATAAAGTTTTCGCTCAAGCCTTTTTCAAAAGGCTTGGCGGCGAGTCGCCGCTGACATTTTGCGGTTGAAAATAATAAAACCGTAAACTTATTTCTTGCGGTCATAACTTTTGTAATATGAAAAGCTATAATTATTTGCCCACTTTTATTTCGCAAAAGTGGGCACGGAAAAACTCAGGATTCATGCGGGTTTCAAGGATTTCTGCCCACTTTCCCGCTTTTTTTATAACTAATGCGATAAAAAATATTAATAATATATATAAATATAGCGAAAAAAAGTGGGCAAGTGGGCAACCGCAAATTCTCAGTTATACATAATAATTAAAAAACATAAAGCACACAAACAAGGTCATTGTTTGTGTGCTGAATTTTTATAATTTAACTTGTGGTTTTACATAATTTTCCATTTTCAATTAGAAGGCTTCTTTCACATTTCATATTTAAGGAAACAGTTCCGGGTGCATTCTGCTGTAATGGAAAATGTACTGCTGAGCTATTCCGCCGTACTCTCCGAAATCTTCGGGAGTCATTTCCGGAAAAAGTACGCTCATTGCACGCTTCATCCATACATCAAGCGGAAAACAGTCTAAACGGTGCAGACCGTAAAGCAAAGTACAATCGGCAACCTTTATTCCTACGCCTGTTATCTTCATCAGTTCACGGCGTGCGTCGTTTATTTCCATTTTCCGTACGGCTTCAAGATCAATTTCACCGCCTGCAACCTTTCTTGCACCGTCTATAATATATCTTGCCCGAAAACCTGCTCTTATCGGGGCGAGTGCGTCGGGTTCAAGTGCGGCTAAACGTGCGGCAGTCGGAAAAGCAAAGCTTTCTTCGTCTATCTGTTCTCCATAGCTTTGACAAAGCCTTTCAATAATACCTTTGATACGTGGTATATTGTTGTTCTGAGATATTATAAACGAGCAAAGAGCCTCCCACGGTTCTTGATTGAGAATACGTATGCCGGGAGCAAATGCGGCTGCTTCACGTAAGATAGGGTGTATGCCTTCAAGACTTTTTCGTATTGCTCCGTAATCGCAGTCTAAATCGAGATATTTTCTCCAAATAGCTTGAAAGTCGTTTTCGTCTGTACCGTCAATGATAAGATCGGTGTCTTGTATTCTGATAGTAACGGCTTTTCCGAAAGCAACACCTTTAAACGAGCCGTCACTTAATTCCTTCCAGCGAAAAGCCTGCCCGCAGTCAAGAGTCTGAGCAGCGTTGAAATCCTTAATATCTTTAATGGTAATCATAGTTATTCTTGTTCTTCCTTGACGATACGCCTTGAAGTGAGAAACTCAACGCTTCTTTCGATAGCGTCCTTTGAGTTGCCCCAATCCTGACCTTTGCTGCGGTAGTCGAACATAGAACAGAAATGAGTAACATCACCCTTTAATGTTTCAAGATAACCGCCTGCAAGTCTTGCGGTATCGCTGTAAAATTCAGGCAGAATTTTTGAGGGAATACCTCTGTTCATAGCGGCAGCCATTAAGTCTGCGTAATGCTCCATACAAATGAACTGCTGTTCGTTATACAGACGTTTAAACTCGCTGTCATTTGCATAGCTGCTGAAAATGGTCTGATACATATGAGCCATACCCCAATCTACCTGATCGCAGACAAAACAGCTTTTGTATTGTGCGTGTATAGCGGCTATTTTCTTTTTGTCGGGCTTGCCCTTAACGTCCTTAGGCATGAGGTCTGTTTTCAGCTTTTCGAGGTGACTTTCAAGTATAAGAGCGTTTGAAAGCCTTGTTCCGCATTTCAACATCATACAGAAATGATCGTAACAAAAGCCTTTTTCGTTGGTGGTAATTCTTACGTCGGGTTCCATCATAGCAGCGCCCGTAATATATACGGTAGAGCGTTCTTCAAGCATTTCTCTCATTCTGCACAAAGGGCAGCCGTCATGGGGGAGAAACACATCGTTGATAGGTATGGTGCAAATATCTTCACGCATTATTTTCACTCCTTATATTTTCATAAGTGCGTAGCTTTGACCTTTCATTGTTATAGTACCGTTTTCAACAGTTGTTTCACCTATTGTGAAAACATACTCCTTAACAGCTTTGTCAAAGGCAACGCTTACATCTTTAGCAGAGGGATTTACCGCCGCAACAAAAGCACCTCTCCTGAAAATAAACGGGTATTTTTTATCTTCGGCATATAGTACCTCAAAGTCACCGTTTCCGCACAGCTCAGGGTTTGATTTTCTGATAGCGATTATTTTCTTTACGGTATTATACAGTGAGTTCTCGTCTGCCATTTGCGACTCGACATCGGGTGCGTTTTCTTTTGTATCAACGGGTAAATAAAGCTTGTCGGGGTCTGCGTCAGAAAAGCCCTTGTTTTTGCCCTTTGACCACTGCATTGGTGTGCGTGAGCCTGTGCGGCTGAAACCGCCCTCTTTGCTTGTAAGCTCAGACATATAACGCATACCTATTTCATCACCGTAGTACAAGAAAGGCACGCCGGGAAGTGTGAAGATAGTACAGAAGTTGATTTTCAGTTCAAGCTCGTCATACCACGCAGACATACGAGGGTTGTCATGATTGCAGGTGAAAAAGCTGATATAGCCGTTATCCTTTGTAGCCTCATAGTTAGGTACAAATTCGTCAACAAGCTTCATAATGCTGCCGCTGCCCTCTTTGCTGAAAAAGCTTTCCTGCTTGCCCGTATCGTAGTTGTAGTATCTGAAAGCGGTAGAGTAGCCGTTTCCTCTGTGGTCGAGATAGAAGTCTGCGTGAAAGCCTGCCTTGTTTATTGCTCTTATCGGGTGGCACCATTCGGAGATAAGCGCACAATCGGGATAATCTTTATCCATCATTTCCCTAACGCCTGCCCATATTGCGGCGGTGGCTATCTTTTCGTCATCATTTTTAACAAGCGAGTCTGCCATATCAACTCTGAAACCGTCGCAGCCCATATCGAGCCAGAAGCGCATTACATCTTTGATAGCTTCGGCGGTGCGCAGACAATCGGGGTGATTTACGGGTAACTGCCATGCAGGGTGAGTTACCTCGTAAAAGCCGTAGTTCAAAGCGGGCTGCGAGGAGAAGTAGTTTACAAGATAATTTCCGTCACGGTCGGTAATACCGCACTGTAAGCGGTACTGCGGCGGAGCCTCCCAAACGCTGTTTGTCCAGATATAGCGGTTAGAAAGCTCGTTTTTCTGCGGCTGCTTAGACTGTGTAAACCAGCCGTTT
Source organism: Clostridia bacterium (assembly GCA_017402845.1). GTDB lineage: Bacteria > Bacillota > Clostridia > Oscillospirales > Acutalibacteraceae > RUG592. The sequence goes on along the minus strand of JAFPLH010000080.1, from coordinate 1,374 downwards.
GTATCAGAGGTATGACCGGGAACGAGATCCATTAAAAGCTTCATACCTCTTTTATGTACTTCTTCAAAAAGCTGTTTTGCGTCGTCATTTGTACCGTAGCGAGGAGCGATCTTATAGTAATCACGAACATCATATCCGGCGTCCATAAAGGGCGAATCGTAAACGGGATTGAGCCATATAGCGTTGCAGCCGAGATCGTTTATATAATCAAGCTTAGAAATAAGACCTTGTATATCTCCGATACCGTCACCGTTTGAGTCGCAGAACGACTGCGGATATACTTGATAGAATACGGAATTTTCAAGCCATTTGGGCATAATATTGCCTCCCTCTTTGTTAATTGAAAATTAAAAATTGAAAATGGAAAATTGAATTTGCGGTAAACACAATGATACCAAAACCGTATTGCACGCGGTTATACTTTTTTCTATGCGATACTAAGTCTTACAATAACTTCGTTATAAGCTTATTCGCAATTATACTGTTTAGTCAATTTTAACATAATTGTTCGGTATATGTCAACAATAGATAACAAGAAAACAAAAAAAGAGATCTCGAAAGACCTCTTTTTTTAGTTGATAATGTAAAATTATAGTTTCTGCCAACCGAAAGATTTAGGATTGCAACAATTTTACATTTTCCTTTTTCAATTTATTTGTGTATGTACATTCTCGTCGGTTCGGGTTCTCCGTCACCCTGAACCATGCAGAGGAATTCCCAGCCGTAACGCTCGTAAAATCCGGTGTGATCGGTAACAAGATACAAAGGAGCAATGTTTTTAGACTTCATATCCTCTACAACAAGATTAAGCAAAGCACCTGCAATACCCTGACAGCGGTACTCCTGCTCGGTATATACGGCGCACACGTTGGGGGAGAGGTCAGGTCTGTTGTGAAAGTCGTTGTCAATTACGCCTAAGCCTCCGATTATCTTGTCACCGTCTAAGCACAAATACCAGCCGTTTTCGGACGTATTGTTTAAGTAATCGTTCATACATTCAAGATAAGCCTCAGTCGGTACTCCCCATTTTTCGTGAAACCAGTTTGCAGCAGTATCTTTAAGCTCAGGACGCTGCCGCAAAGTAATATATTGGTATTTTTTCATTTGGTTTAACCTCCGTAATAAAACTATTTTGTATATCAACAGTAATATGGGCACCTCTAAAAACCTCACGCCGTCCATCTGCACCGTATCTTCAGCCGTCATATTGCACAAAAAATCTTGACATACGTCAGTATGCCGGCGATTTTAAAGTGCTGTCTGCCGACTAAATCTACGGCACATCTGAACGACGGCAGGTTTTTAGAGGTGCCCATTAAGCATTTCTGAGTGAACGCTCTCTGTTTCATCATCAAGTGTGAGATATGGATACAT